>JACMMK010000185.1 GCA_014379045.1 Burkholderiales bacterium | reverse complement strand
TGGTCGGCGACGACGAGGCCGGCGTGGCGCTCGAGCGCCAGCTGAGCGCCGCCAAGGTCAACGCCGATATGCACTGCGACCGCAGTATCGCAACCACGGTGAAACTGCGGGTGATCAGCCGGCAGCAGCAGTTGATGCGCATCGACTTCGAAACGCTGCCGAGCCGCCGCGTGCTCGCGGCCAAGCTGGCCGCATTCGAAGAAGCACTGCCTGACGCGGATGTGGTGATTCTTTCCGACTATGCGAAGGGTGGGCTCGCGCATATTCAGCGGATGATCCAGAGTGCGCGTAAGGCGGGCAAGCCGGTGCTGGTCGACCCGAAAGGCGAAGACTTCCAGCGTTATCGCGGTGCGACCCTGCTGACGCCGAACCGCGGGGAGTTCAAGCAGGTCGTCGGCGCCTGGGCCGACGACGCAACGCTGAGCGCCAAGGCCCAGCAGATGCGTGCCGAACTCGACCTCGATGCGTTGCTGGTGACACGCAGCGAGGAAGGCATGACGCTGTTCGACAGCAACGGGATGCATCATGAGCCCGCCCATGCGCGCGAGGTGTTCGATGTGAGCGGTGCAGGCGATACCGTTATTGCGACGATCGCCGTGATGCTGGCGAGCGGCGCCGATCTGCCGACGGCAATGAAGGTGGCGAACCGTGCCGCGGGCATCGTGGTCGGCAAACTCGGCACGGCCGTCGTGCATCCCGCGGAACTGGCAATCCCGGCCTAGCGGCGGCAGCGGCCGCGCGCGCGGCACTTGCCTGCAGCGCAAGACACAGGAGAGTTCCCAAGATGTCAGGCTATTTCATCGTCACCGGCGCGGCCGGATTCATCGGCTCGAACATCGTGCGTGCATTGAATGCGCGCGGGGAGCGCGAGATCATCGCGGTCGACAACCTGACTCGCGGCGACAAATTCCACAACCTCGTCGATTGCGAGATCGCAGACTACTTCGACAAGACCGCGTTTCTCGATGCATTGGCGAGCGGCACGTTCGAAGGCGGAATCGAAGCCGTCCTGCACCAGGGTGCGTGTTCGGACACGGTGGAGACCGACGGCCGCTACATGCTCGAAAACAACTACCGCTGGTCGGTCGAACTGCTCGAATACTGCCAGAGCGAGGAGATTCCGCTGATCTACGCGTCATCGGCCGCGGTGTACGGCGGCGGCGGCGTGTTCCGCGAGGCGCGCGAATTCGAGCGACCGTTGAACGTCTACGGGTACTCGAAGTTCCTGTTCGACCAGTTCGTGCGCCGGCAGTTGACCGAGCGCACGGCGCCGATCGTCGGGCTGCGCTACTTCAACGTGTATGGCGCAGGCGAGCGCCACAAGGGGCGCATGGCATCGGTCGCGATGCACTTCTTCGACCAGTACCAGGCGCACGGTAAGGTGCGTCTGTTCGCCGGATCGGACGGTTACGGCGACGGCGAGCAGCGGCGCGATTTCATCAGTGTCGACGATGTCGTTGCGGTCAACTTGCATTTTCTCGGGCGCGACAACGCGAGCGGCATCTACAACTGCGGGACCGGTCGCGCCGAAACGTTCAACACGGTCGCCGCGGCGACGGTCAATGCCTGTCGAGGCAAGGCCGGCGAAGCGCCGATGACGCTGGAGGCGATGCGCAACGCGGGGATCATCGAGTATTTCCCGATGCCCGCCGATCTGGCGCTGAAGTACCAGAGCCATACCGAGGCCGATCTGTCGTTGTTGCGGCGTGCGGGCTATGCCAGTGCCTTCGCCCCGGTGGGACCGGGGATAGCGCGATACGTCGATGCGCTCGGTGGGTTTGCGAAAGCAAAGGACGCCTAGCGCCTGCCGATAAAGCACTTCGTCAGGAAGTTTGTATTAATACAGTGATAGTGTTATAAATCACTGCATGAATATCCCGATTACACCCGACACCGCCGCCTACTCGATTCACGAGCTGAGCGTGCTGGTCGATCTGCCGCCCCGAACGGTGCGGTATTACGTGCAGATCGGGTTGGTCGATCACCCCGAGGGCGGCACGCGCGCTGCGAAGTACGGCACGCGGCATCTGGAACAGCTGCTACTCGTGCGCAAGTGGACGGCCTCCGGGCTGTCGCTCGAACGCATCCGGGAACTGCTGCACGGGGAGCCGCCTCCCGTCGAAGCCCGGGCGCGCGTCGCGGGATCGGTCGAGGTCTGCAGTCACCTCCACGTAAGCGACGGCATCGAGGTCGTCATCGAACCGTCGCGCGCGGGGCTCTCGCCCGAGCAGGTGAGGCGGCTGATACGAGGGGTGATGGCGCTGATGAAAACGATCCGCGACGACGAGGTCGCGGCCGACAAGCCGGGGCGCGAACCGCAGGGCGGCGCGCCAGATCAAGCCGAGGGGTGACGCGATGCAAGCGATGAAGCGCAGCGATGGAAAGCTCGAAGCGCTGGTGTTGGAAGCCGTCAACGTGCGCGGCGTTCTGCGGGGGCTGCTGTTCGAGGCGACCGTCGAGCAGCGCTTCTGCAATCCGACGACTGCGGCGATCGAGGTGATGCGCACGTTCCCGATGCCGTACGGCGCGGTGCTGCTCGGCTTCGAAGTCGAGCTCGGAGACAAGCGTCTGAGTGGCATCGTCGTCGCGCGAACCGAGGCGAGCGAACGATACGAACGCGCGGTGTGTGAGGGCGACCTGGCGATCATGCTCGAGCGCAACCATGATCGCAGCTATACCGTCAACCTCGGCAACCTCGCGCCGGACGAGCGCTGCGTCGTGCGGCTGCGCTATGCACAGACGCTCGTGTTCCATGAGCGGTCGCTCCGGCTGATGATCCCCACGGTGATCGCCCCACGCTATGGCAACCCGATCATCGATGGCGGTCTCGCGCCGCACCAGTTGTCCGAACCCGACATGTATGCCGAGTATCCATTCGATATCGAAGTGCGTCTGGAAGGCGAGCTCGCGCGTGCACGCGTGGGCTCGCCGACGCATCCGATTCAGGTGGCGCGCGCAGCACGCGCATCGGGTGCGACGCTCGATGAACACAGCGTCACGGTTTCGCTCGCACGGCAGGGTGCACTCGACCGCGACTTCGTGCTGGTGCTCGACGAACTCGCCTTATCTTCGGTAGGCATCTTCGCCCGTGATTTTGCGCAGACGCGTGAGGTCGCCGTGCTCGCGAGCTTTTGTCCCATCGCACCCGAAACGGCCGTCGGCGCGCTGATCTTCAAGGTGCTGGTCGACTGCTCGGACTCGATGGCCGGTGACAGCATCGACGCAGCGAAGCGCGCGCTGGCTCGGGTGGTGCAGGGTCTGGCTGCCGGCGATCGCTTCGCGTTTTCCCGCTTCGGCACTTCGGTCACGCATCTGACGCGAGGGCTGTGGACGACCACGGACGCGAGCCGCTTGTCCGCGGCGCAATGGGTCAATGACCTGCGGGCGAACATGGGCGCGACCGAGATGGAGAGTGCGCTTGCGTCGACCTTTGCGCTCGGTGACACATGCCAGGCGGACGTGCTTCTGCTCACCGACGGCCAGATCGAGGCGATCGATGCGACGATAGAAACCGCCACGCGGGCGGGGCAACGCGTTTTCATCGTCGGTATCGGTACTGCGCCGGCGGAGAATCATCTGCGCCGGCTCGCGCATGCGACCGGCGGCGCGTGTGAATTCATCGCGCCGGGCGAGGGCGTCGAAGCTGCGGTGATGCGGATGTTTCATCGCCTGCGCTCGCGGCGCCTCGACAACCTGCGCGTCGAATGGCCGGATGGACGCACGCCCGTATGGGCGTCGCCGTTGCCCGAGTGTGCGTTCGACGGCGATACGATCAATGTGTTCGGGTTGTTCGATACGGCGGTTAAAGGCGAAGTGCGGTTGATTGCGGTGCGCAACGCCGATGAAGGCGAGGATGTGATCGGCTGCGCGGCGCTCAACGATACGCTGGAGACTGCCGACGCGGTGTCGCGACTGGCTGCGTTCGAATGGGTGGATGCGCTGGGCGACTCGACGCAGGCGCGACAGGTCGCGGTCAAGTATCAGCTGGTCACTGATTCGACCGCCGTAGTGTTGATCGAACCGCGTTCTGCAAGCGAGAAGAGTGCCGAGATGCCGATCGCCTACCGCGTGCCGCAGATGATGGCTGCAGGACGGGGGGGCGCCGGCAGCGTGAACGCAATGCGGGCGTCCCGGGTCGAGCGACTCGAGTTCGGCAAGCGGCGTTTCATGAAGCGCAGCAGCGACCCCGAGTCAAGCAGGCTCTACCTTGACGCACTCGACGCTAACGCACGCTACCGTCATGATCCATCGGCGTTCCGCCCTGCGCCCCTGCCCACGGGTCCATGGAGTTCCAGGCAAGATGCAGCGCGAAGGTCGCTCGAGGCCGATCCCGCGGATCCTCGACTGTGGTCAGTCGAAAGCGGCGCTGCCACGCTGACGCCGTTAGGCCTTGCCACGTGGGTATCTCTGCACTCACCCGCCGAATGGCCTGCGTCCTACGACGCACTGCGAGTCATCGGTGTCCCTGACCGGGTGGTCGCGTGGGTCGAGCTCGAACTCGGCGACCCGCACGGGCAGCGGCTGCCGGAAGTTCGAGTCGTACGCGAGTTCCTGGAATTCATGAAGGCCGGCGAGCAGGCGCTGGCGACCGCCGGGGCGCTCAGTCATTTCGCGATGGTCGATGTGTACCTCGCGTTGAGAATGGCGGCTGACTCGAGTGATGAAGGAGAACGTCTCGAGAAAAGGTTCTTTCGCGCAACGGGCACATTGCGAACGGTGACCGGCCCGCACTGGCCTCCCGCAATGTCTGCAATGCGTGTGTGACGCAACGTCTGCGGCCGATATGCGCCGAGCGAGATGCAGTCGGGTCGTGCGCCTTTGGGTGCACGACGCCGCTTCGTGCGGAGCCGATCACGCCCGACGTTGCCTTCGCCCACCGTTCACGCGACCGTCAGTACCACGCCACCCCGCTGCGCCCACGCGGATCGTTCGCAGTCGTCACCGCGCCGCTCGCCCGGTCGACGAACACGAGCTGCATGTTGCCCCACGCCCGCCCCCCGGTTTGCACGGCATGGCCGCGCTGGCGCAGCACCTCGGTCCAGCCCGCGCCGAACGCGTCCGGTTCCACTTCGACCCGATCGGGCAGGAACTGGTGGTGATAGCGCGGGCCGCGAACGATTTCCATCGGCGATGGCACCCGGTCGGAGGCGATATCCAGCACCGCGAGCAGCAGCATGCTGATGATGCGTGAACCACCCGGCGTGCCGAGCACGTACACGCCCCGGTCGGTCTCGACGAACGTCGGGGTCATGCTCGACAGCGGTCGTTTGCCGGGCTCCACCGCGTTCGCGGTGCGACCGATCAGCCCGTACGTGTTCGGCTGCCCGTCGGGCAGCGCGAAGTCGTCCATCTCGTTGTTGAGCAGCACGCCGGTGCGCCCTGCGATGAACCCCGACCCGAACAGCGTATTGATGGTCAGTGTCGCCGCGACCCGGTTGCCGGA
>JACMMK010000184.1 GCA_014379045.1 Burkholderiales bacterium | reverse complement strand
TGCCGCCGCGCGGCTGCAGAAGGCCGCCCATGATCGGGTAGCGCGCGCCCGGCGACAGATCGAGCGACGGCACCATTCGACCCACCTCGTCGCGGCCCAACGCCACCGCGTCGATGCCGTTCAGGCGCATCGCGTTGCCGCGGCGCGCCTGCGCATCGAGATCGGCATAGGTGTGCGCGAGGTTGAGGACGCCGCGCGCACTGAACATCACGTTGAAATTGAGGTCCTGCGATAGCTTCTCCCACAACTTCAGCGAATGCTCGTAGAAATGCGCATTGGCGTCCAGGTAGTAGTTCGAACGTACGATCGTCGTATTGCGGCCGGTATTGCCGCCGCCGATCCAGCCTTTCTCGAGCACCGCCACGTTGGTGATGCCGTGCTCCTTGGCCAGGTAGTACGCGGTGGCGAGCCCGTGACCGCCGCCGCCGATGATGACGACATCGTAGTGCGGCTTCGGTGCGGGACTGCGCCATGCCTCGGGCCAGTTCCGGTGGAAGTCGACAGCGTTGCGGGCGAGGCTGAAGATCGAGTAGTTCACGTCGGGGGGAGCGCGCACGGTGTGATGGATTCGGAAACGCATCTGATCAAGCGCCGGCTGCGCTGTCAACGCAGCGCCGATGACATCCCGGGTACGACCCTCGGATGCGCTAAGCTTTATACGCATGTCGCGGCGCTTGCAATGGCGGCGCGAGCGTGAACATTCGTGTAACGGCCGCCGCCCCGGAGAGCGCATTGAAACGTGTTGCCGACGCCGGCGAACCCGGACCATGGCCCGCCAGCCGCCCTTCGCGCAGCAGGACCGTCACGCCGGGGGTTGCGCCGCTGTGGCAGCGCGCGCCGCGGTTCGCGGTCGTCCATATCGTCGCGGTGATCGCGGGCGGCCTTGCCCTCGACGCGGCCTTCGGCTGGCCCGGGCAACATGCGGCGACGCTCTGGGCGTGTGCGGTGTGGGCGTACCTCTACCGTGCCGGCGGCGCGGCCGAGCGGCGCTCGCTGATCCTGTGCATGCTGATTGCCGGCGCTGGTGAAATCGGGCTGTCTCTGGTGTGGGGCGTGTACGACTACCGGTTCGGTAATCTGCCGCTGTTCGTGCCACCGGGCCACGCGCTGCTGATGACGCTCGGCGTGATCATCGCCGCACGGGTGCCGCTGCACGCGACGGTGCGCGGTGTCACCCTGCTGGCCGCCGTCTGGGCGCTCTGGGCGTGGGTCGGCGATGCCGATCGTTTCGGTGCGCTGCTGTTCCTGCTCTTTGCAGGCTGCCTCGCATTCGGCCGCGACCGCGCGCTCTACTCGGTGATGTTCGTGCTCGCGCTGGCGATGGAGCTGTACGGAACCGCGCTGGGCAGCTGGACGTGGCGGCCGGAGGTGCCCGGGCTCGCACTGTCGGCGGCCAACCCGCCGTTCGCCGCCGGTGCGTTCTACGCGATGCTCGACCTGCTGGTACTCGCAGCACTCGCTGCGCGCTGGCCCGCGACACTGCCGGTGGCGGCACCGGTGCGCTCGGAGTAGATTCGCAGCTCGGACGTGTCGCGCGATTCAGGCCGATCGCATGCTCGCGCAGCGCAGTCTGCGCGTGTCGCCGGGCCTGCGCTTCGTGGCTGTGCTCTTGATCGAATGCCTCCGCCTCAAATCCTCCGCGCCAATTCTTCCAGGGAGAATGCAATGCAGACGATGCGCCCTCCGATCATGGGTACCCGGCATGTCGTGTCGGCTGGCCACTACCTCGCCGCGCATGCAGCGTTCGAGATTCTCGAAGGCGGCGGCAATGCGATCGACGCGGGCGTCGCGGCCGGCATCGCCCTCGGTGTCACCCAGACCGAGAAGGTCAACTTCGGCGGCGTCGCGCCGATCATCATCTTCCGCGCCGAGACGCGCGAACTGATCTCGATCGACGGGCTCGGGGTATGGCCGCGCGCGATCACCCCCGATTTCTTCATGAAGCACCACGGCGGCAAGATCCCGGCGACCGTGCTGCGCTCGATCGTGCCGGCGGCGCCCGATGCCTGGCTCACCGCGCTCGAGCTGCACGGCACGATGAGCTTCGGTGAAGTCGCGGCCGCGTCGATCCGCCTCGCGCGCGACGGCTTTCCGATGCACGCGCTGATGTCCGAGTTCCTGAAAGAGAACGAGAGTTCGTACCAGCGCTATCCGAGCAGCTATCCGGTGTTCTTCCCCGGGGGTCGGGCGCCCGAACCGGGCGAGGTCTTCCGCCAGACCGATCTCGGGCGCACGCTGCAATACATGGCCGATGAAGAGCGTGCGGCCGCGTCGAAAGTGAAAAGCGGTGGCCGCGGCGCGGGCCTGCAGGCGGCGCGCGACGCGTTCTACAAGGGCGACATCGCGCGGGCGATCGTCAAGTTCCACGCCGAGAACGGCGGGCTGATGAGCGCCGAAGACCTCGCCGAGTTCCGCGTACGCATCGAGCCCACGGTCTCGACCACCTACGCCGGCGTCGAGGTGCACGCGTGCGGGCCGTGGTGCCAGGGGCCGGTGATGCCGATGACGCTCAATCTGCTGAAGGGCTTCGATCTCAAGGCGATGGGGCACAACTCGACGCCGTACATCCACCGCATCACCGAGGCGCTGAAACTCGCGTTCTCGGACCGGCATCATTTCTTCGGTGACCCGAGGTTCGTCGACGTGCCGATCGCCGACCTGATGTCGCAGGCGTACGCCGACGAACGCGCGCGGATGATCCGCGCCGACGTAGCGTGGCCCGAGATGCCGCCGCCGGGCGACCCGCGCAACGAGGGCGACGCGCGGCTCGCACCGATGCCGATCCCCGAACCGGCCGACAAGTCGCCGCTCGGCGACACGTCCTACGCGTGCGTCGTCGACCGGCACGGCAATGCGTTCTCGGTCACCCCGTCGGACGGGTCGAACAATTCGCCGCTGATCCCGGGGCTCGGCATCGTGTGTTCCGGCCGCGGTACCCAGTCGTGGGCCGATCCGCGCTACCGCGCTTCGGTGGCCCCCGGGGTGCGCCCGCGGCTGACGCCCAATCCCGCGCTTGCGCTGAAGGACGGCAAGGTGTTCATGCCGCTCGGCACACCGGGGGGCGACGTGCAATGCCAGGCGATGGTGCAGGTGTTCCTGAACGTCGTGCTGTTCGGGATGGATCCGCAGGCGGCGATCGAAGCGCCGCGTTTTTCGACCTACAGCTTCCCCGGGTCGTTCGAGCCGCATCCGTATTTCCCCGGGCAGCTCGCGCTCGAGGGGCGCATCGACCGCGCAGTCGGCACCGCGCTCGACGGTCTCGGCCATCAGACGTTCTGGTGGGACGACTACACCTGGCTCGCCGGGGCGCCGTGCGCGATCGTCGTCGACCCGGTGACCGGCGTGCGCAGCGCCGGGGCCGACCCGCGTCGTCCGGCGTACGCGCTCGGCTGGTAGGCTCGGCAATCCGATAGAAGCCGCGATCGAGGAGACGTCGATGCTGTTCATCCCTGCCGAGCGGGTTCGGCGTCAGAGCTTCAACATCCTGCGTGCCTGGGGACAGAGCGAGGCGCATGCGAACATCACGGCCGACATCCTGACCGAGACCGACCTGCGCGGCATCGACTCGCACGGGCTGTCGATGCTGCCGGTCTACTTCGAGCAGTTGGCGACGAAGCTCAACATGACCCCGAACATCCGCGTCGTGCGCGAGACCCAGGTGTCGGCGTTGATCGACGCCGACAGCGGTCTCGGCCATGTGCCCGGTCACATGGGCATGACGATGGCAATCGACAAGGCGAAGTCGATCGGCGTCGGCATCGTGACCGTGCGCAACTCGGCGCATTACGGCGCGGCGGGTTTCTACACCGACATGGCGGCGCGCGCGGGATTGATCGGCATCTCGACCACCTCGTCGCGGGGTCTGGCAATGGTGCCGACGTTCGGTGCCGAGCCGGTGTTCGGGACCAACCCGATCTCGGTGGCGGCGCCGGCCAAGCGCAACGCGCCGTTCAATCTCGACATGGCGACGACGACGGTCGCCGTCGGCAAGCTGAAGCTGAAATGGCTGAACGACAAGCCGCTGCCGGTCGGCTGGGCACTCGACGAGGACGGCAAGCCGCTGACCGATGCCCGGCGCGCGTTCGAACTGAAGAACATCACGCCGCTCGGGGGCACGCGCGAACTCGGCAGTCACAAGGGCTACGGGCTCGCCGCGGTGGTGAACCTGCTCGCGGCGACGCTCTCGGGCGCCGCATTCCAGCCGTTGCGGCTGCGACGTGAAGACCCGAAGGGACCGGACAATATCGGCCATTTCTTTCTCGCGTTCGACCCGAAGCTGTTCCGCGACGAAGGCGAGTTCGAGCACGACATGGACGAGATGCTCGACTATCTGCGTACGGTGACGCCGGTCGACCCGCAGCAGCCGGTGCTGGCACCGGGCGATCCGGAGTACCAGCAGAAGGTCGAGCGCGCCGCGAACGGCATTCCGGTGCCGGAGAAACTGGATGAACTCGTGCGCAAGGTGTGCCACGAGAGCAAGGCCGACTACGTGCTGACGGTGGGCTGAGAGCGGCCTGCGAGGGCCCGGCCATGCACCGGGCGTTCCTGCCGCAGCACTGACTGTCGGCCCGCGGAGCGCCCTCCCGCTTCGGCACGAGTCGGCACATGCCGCGTGACAAGTTCTACCCCCGGGCCGTGACCGAGCCCCGCGCGCCGTCGCCTTGCCCTCGATAGGCTCCATGACCTCGAAGACGTGATCGACCCCCGATCCGTTTGCCGTCATGCCGGAGCCCCGATGAAACGTCTGTTCACCGCCTCACTCCTCGCCCTCGCCCTTTCGGTCACGCTGGTGGCCCCCGCCGCCCGCGCGGCGCTGGTCGACGTGTTCGCGCAAGCCAACAGCAGCACCGGTGGCATCGGCGCCGGCGCCGGTGTGCTCAGCGCCGGTACTTCCTTCTCGATCGTCGTCGACCCGCTGGACCTGTGGAACGCGGGCGCCCTGCCGCGCTGGTCCAACGCCAACGGACTGGTCGGCAATCTGTTCGCCACCGGCAGCGACGAATCGGGGCAGACCGCCGGCACGCTGATCGGTATCCAGTGGCCCAGCCTGCATAGCCAAGGCAATCTGACCACTGCGTTCGGCACGCTCGTCGGGCGTGTCGGCGGCGGCGACTATTTCGTCGTCGGCAGCACCTTCAACGGTGTCGCGGCGGCCTCGGGCCTGCTCGAACTCTTCTACTGGGATTCGAACGCCGGCGACAATACCCAGTTCATCACCGCCACCGTCACCTCGGTGGTGCCGCTACCCGCCGCTGCGTGGCTGTTCCTCGCAGGCACGCTGGGGACGATCGGCGTCGCACGCCGCCGTCGCATCTGACGCGAGCGCGGTCTAAACGCGCGTCACGGTCTACGCGCGCATCAACGCGAGGGGAGGGGGTCGCGCTGCATCGCCCGGACAGCGCGATCTTCCGTTTCAGTCATTCCGCCTTCAGTCCCAGCGCGCGCACGATCTTGCCGGTCTTCTCCATCTCGACCCGGATGAACGCGTCGAATTCCGCCGGGCTCATCGTCGCGGGCGTCAGACCGAGCTTCGCCAGGACGTCGGTCACCTCGGGTAACTGCAGCGCGCGCACGAGTTCAGTGTGCAACCGGTCGAGCGCAGCCTTCGGCGTACCGACGCGGGCGATCGTGCCGAACCAGTTGGTCGCGTCGAATCCGGGATAGCCAGACTCGGCGAGCGTCGGTACCGACTTGAGCGTGTCGGAGCGTCGCAGCGAGGTGACCGCGACCGGACGCATGCGTCCCGACTCGATGTACGGCGCACAGTCGAGCACGTTGCCGATCAGCATGCTGGTGTGGCCGCCGAGCACCGCGGTGGTGGCCGGCGCGCCACCGCCGTAAGCGACGTTGATCATCTTTATCTTTGCCACGTCGGAAAACAGTTCGCCGGCGATGCGGCCGCCGCCGAGCGCGCTCGACACGCCCCAGGTGAGTTCGTCGGGCCGCACACGCGCGAGTGCGACGAGGTCCTTCACCGACTTGACCGGCAGCGATGGGTGCACGCAGATGATCAGCGGGTTCGAGACGAGCCGCGTGATGCCGACGAAATCCTTCAGCGAATCGTAGGGCAACTTCGTGTAGGCCGACGGGTTGACGGTGAAGCTCGTTGCGACGATGTTGAAGGTGTGTCCGTCGGCAGGCGCGCGCAGCAGGAGCTCGGTGGCGATCACGGTGTTCGCCCCGGTCCGGTTCTCGACCACGATCTGTTGCCCGAGCGCGCGCGACAACGGTTGTGCGACCACGCGCGCGACCGTGTCGCCGACGCCTCCGGGCGGAAACGGCACCAGCAGTCGCACCGCTTTCGCCGGGTACTCCTGCGCGAGCGCGAGCGGCGCCGAGGCGAGCGGTGCGAGGGCGAGGGTCGCGGTCCCGATGGCGCGGACACAGCGGCCGCGATGGGCATGCACGAGCGGTGTGCTGGGTCGCATGAACT
Organism: Burkholderiales bacterium; assembly: GCA_014379045.1. Taxonomy (GTDB): domain Bacteria; phylum Pseudomonadota; class Gammaproteobacteria; order Burkholderiales; family CAIKXV01; genus CAIKXV01. The sequence continues at coordinate 2,942 of JACMMK010000184.1, read as the reverse complement.
CCTCCTGCGGAATTTCACAACGCGAGAAAGCGGGTATACCATGCCCGCACCCACACCAAGGAGGAGGGAACCATGGGTTTTCTTTCGCCAGAAGAAATGCTCGAAGTGATGCCGGCCGAAGAGCAGACGTTCCGCTCGCCGATTCCGACCCGTCCGTTCTCCAGTGACGAGTTCCTCCCGGCGCCCCAGAACGAGAAGCAGCGCGAGTTCGAGTCGCGCATCCGCCAGTACGGCGACGAGCTGGCTGCGCATCAGGGCATCAGCCGGCGTCGTTTCTTCCGCACCGCGGCCGGCATGGCCGCAGCCTTCGTCGCGATGAACGACACCTATGGTCCGGTGTTCGGCGTATCGCGCGCCGAAGCCGCGACCCCCGAGATGGCGACCGAGCGCGCGAAATCGCTGTCCGGGCAGTTCATCATGGACATGCACACGCACTTCCTGCGCGACGACACCCGGATCAAGGGCTTCATCGCGCAACGCGCGGCCGTCGGGCGTGCGGGCTGGAACCCGGCGCTCGCGGGCAAGGAACAGACGATCGAGGATCTCAAGTTCGCGAACTATTTCAAGGAGGTGTTCCTCGACAGCGACACCAAGGTCGCGATGATCAGCGGCGCACCGTCGGACATCCCGATCGACTGGTTCCTGACCAACGAGATGAAGGTCGAGGCGCGCGCCAAGATCAACAAGGAGTCCGGTTCGCGGCGTGCGATGTCGCATGCGATCTTCACCCCCGGGCAGCCGGGCTGGCTCGAACAGGTCGATCACGCGATCCGCGATCTGAGGCCCGATTCGTTCAAGGGCTACACGATCGGGGACAACTCGAACAAGGACATCTCCAAGTATCCGTGGCGTCTGGACGACGAGAAGCTGCTCTACCCGTTCTACGAAAAAGTGGTCAAGGCGGGGCTCAATAACATCTGCGTGCACAAGGGTCTGTTCCCGCCGTCGGTCGAGAAGCAGTACCCGCATCTGCTCGCCTACTCCGATGTGCGCGACGTCGGGCGTGCGGCGCGCGACTGGCCGCAACTTAACTTCATCGTCTACCACTCGGCGTATCGCTACGCTGCAGGCGGTCGCGCCGAGGACGGACTCGCGCAGTTCGAGCGCACCGGGCGCGTCGACTGGGTCAGTGATCTCGCCGACATCCCGTCCAAATTCGGCGTCAACAACGTCTACGGCGATCTCGGCCAGATCTTCGCGCAGACGACGATGGCCGAGCCGCGGCTCGCGGCGGCGATGATGGGCATCCTGACCCGCGGCCTGGGGCACGAGCGCGTCGTCTGGGGGACCGACGCGGTGTGGACGGGGTCGCCGCAGTGGCAGATCGAATCGCTGCGTCGGCTCGAGATTCCGGAAGACCTGCAGAAGAAGCACGGTTTCCGGCCGCTCGGCGCCGCGGACGGTCCGGTCAAGAGCGCGATCTTCGCCGGCAACAATGCGCGCATCTACAAGTATCCGGAGCCGCGCCGCGCGGAGCTCGCGACCGATCGTTTCGCGCAGATGAAACGCATCTACGAAGCGAACGGGGGCGAGCGGAGCAATCAGGTGTACGGGTTCGTGCGCAAGCCGGCGCCTGCTTTGCCCGGCACCACCGGCGCTGCATAGGGATGTTCTGCGGCGGCGCGCGCGTGGTCTGAACCGTACTGCGACCCCACTGCGCGCGCGCCCGCGAATACACTAGTCCTCTGTCGACGCGGGGCCGACCGGCCCCTCGCTCCGGAGGAGGACGAGTGAACAAGAACAGGATCAACGCGCGGGCGACCGTGCCGGACCGGCCATCCACCTCGCCTGCCGCGGTCACCAGGCGGGCCTGCGCGGCCGTCGCGATGCTGGTGTCCCTCGTTGCGCTGCTGGTCGCTGCACAAACCGCGGCGGCACCGACCTCGTCCCGGGCGGAAACGAAGATCACGCGTCCGATCCGCCTGATCGTCCCGTATGTCCCGGGCGGGGGTACCGACACGCTCGCACGCATCGTCGCACCGTTCATCTCGGACGCGTTCGGACAGACCGTACTGGTCGACAATCGTCCCGGGGCCAGCAGCACGCTCGGTACGCAGATCGTCGCGCAGGCGGCATCCGACGGACACACGATCGGCATGATCGATGCCGCGTTCCTGATCAATCCGAGCCTGCTCGGCAAGTTGCCGTACGACGCGTTGCAGGATTTCGCGCCGATCGTGCTGGTCGCCACCTCCCCGTTGCTGTTGCTGGTGCATCCCGGGGTGCCGGCGGCGAACGTGAAGGAGCTGATCGCGCTTGCCCGCACCCGGCCGGGCAAGCTGACCTTCGGCTCGGCCGGCAACGGCACCGCCGTGCATCTCGCGGGCGAACAGTTGCGCGCGGTCGGCGGCATCGATCTGCAGCACATCGCGTACAAGGGCGCGGGGCAGTCGATCGGCGAAGTGCTCGGCGGCCAGATCTCGATGGTGTTCACGACGCCCGGGGGCGGGCGCCAGCATGTCGCGAGCGGCAAGTTGCGGGCGTTGGGCATCACCTCGCCGAAACGCTTCGCCGGACTGCCCGAGGTACCGACCTTCGCCGAACTCGGATTTCCCGGCGTCGACGCGGCCACGATCAACGGTCTGATCGCGCCGGCGCGCACGCCGCGCGATTACATCGATCGGGTCAACGCAGCCGTCGTACGCGGACTGCGCACGCGCGAGACGCAGGACAAGCTGCAGGAACTGGGCTTCGACGTCGCCGGCAACACGCCAGCGGAGTTTGCGACCTGGCTGCGCGCCGAGATTCCGAAATGGGCGAAGGTGGTCAAGCAGTCCGGCGCGAAACCGGAAGGGTTCTGAGGGTCGACGATGACGATCCGTCGCGTCGACACGGTTGCGCTCAGCCTGCCGTTCGAGATGGGCGGCCCGAAGCCGCTGTTTGCCGGCAAGCCGCGGCAGATGGAGATGTTGTTGGTAAGGGTAGAAACCGACGAGGGCCGG
>JACMMK010000183.1 GCA_014379045.1 Burkholderiales bacterium | reverse complement strand
GCGCGGCCCGTGTCGGTCGCGGTCAACACCAGGTCGGCACCGCGCACGGCCGCCTCGACACTGTCTGCCGGGTGCGCTGCGACACGGTAGCTTTCGCGCGCATGCTGCGCGAGCGCGGTGCGGGTGGAGACGCGCCGCGACGCGATCCGGACCTCGCGCAGTGCGAACAACCGCGCGTAGTACTCGAGGGCGCTGCTCGCCAGGCGTCCAGCCCCGATCAGCGCGAGCACGCCGGCATCGGCGCGTGCAAGTCGACGCGCGGCCATCACGATCGAGGCGACGGTACGCTGCGCATAGGTCCAGGTCTCGTCGACGAAGGCGAGCGTGCGCGAGGTCTCGACATCGACCAGCACGACATAGCGGGTCGCGTCCTGCGAGGTTTCGTCGGTCGCCGAATGCGCGACCAGACGGAACCCCGCGACCGACAGCGGATCGAGGATGCACGCCTTCAGGTGATAGTGGTTCTCGAACCGGTCGCGCATGTTCATGTTGCGCGGCGCGGGCCAGCGCACGAGGCCCTGCGCATCCCAGGCGACGACACGCTCGATTTCCGCGAGCACGTCGTCGGGGGCGAGCAGGCTGCGGCATTGCTGTGCAGTCAGATAGAGCGGGGCAGGGTGCATCGCGGTGGGCTCGGTAGAGAGGGTCGTTGCGGTCTGCGCGATGATGACATGCGACGTAGCCGCGACGTGCGTCTGCGCAGGCCGAACGCAACGCGCGGGTTGCCGGCGTGTCGCCGATGCGCCGTGCCGCGTCCGGTTGTGGAGGAGGGGGCCTTGACGATGGTCTGCGGCACCACTACTTTGTCGCTTCTTCGCGTGCGGACGACTGCGTTTTGTGGTGTCGGTGTTCGGCGCGCTCCCCGATCGACGGGAATCGCAGATGTCGCTGGGTGTCTACTTCGACGGGTTTTCTCCGACGCGCGAAATGCTCGAGGTGGCGCGCGCAGCCGAAGAGGCGGGGGCGGACAGCCTCTGGTTCGCCCAGCACATGGGGTTTCGCGAGGCAATCGTGTGGGCGACGGCCGCGGTCAGTGTGACCCGCTCGATCCGGCTGGTCCCGACAGCGATCTCGCCGTACCTGTGGCCACCCTTGCCCGTTGCGATGTCGATGTCGACGCTCGCCGAGTACGCGGGCCCGCGTACCTCGCTCGCGGTGTCGGTGGGCAATCTGCTCAATCTCGCCGAGTCGGGTGTGGAAGCGGTCAAGCCGGTGCGCGTGATGCGCGAAGATGTCCAGAACCTGCGTGCGCTGTGGGCGGGCGCGCCGGTGCAGGCTGAAGGCGAAGTGCATCGCCTGCACGGCGCGAAGATGATGTTCGATCACGGCAGCGGTTGTCCGCTCTATGTCGCCTCGACCGGGCCGCAGGTACTTCGGCTCGCCGGCGAGATCGGCGACGGGGTGCTGCTGTCGGGTGCGCTGACGCTGGAATCGTGTCGCCGGATGCTCGAGCCGGTCGATGCAGGGATCGCCGCGGCTGGGCGTGATCCGACGTCGGTGCGCAAGGCCGGCTTCATCCTGTTCTCGATCGCCGAGGACGGGGCGGTGGCGCGCCAGGAAATGCTGCGCAAGCTCGCGTTCCTGTTCCGCAGCAAGGGGCACGCGGCGAACATCGCGACCGCTGGCCTCGACATCGACCACGCAGCAATCATGGACTGCTATGCCCGTCACGACCCGGAAGGGGCGCTCGCGCACCTGCCCGAAGCGGCAGCGACGGCATTCGCCGTCGCCGGTACGCCGTCGCAGTGCCGGGACCAGCTTGCCGCGTATCTCGCCGCCGGACTCGATGAGCCGATCATCGAAGTCACCGGCAGTTCCGAGCAGCGTCGTCTCGCGCTCGCAGTGATCCGCGAAGTGTGCGGTGGCGCTGCGGCCGGTTCCCGGACGGCGCCGGGTGCGTTGCCGGGGACGCACTGAACATGCGCCCGAAGCGTCTGGGCATCCGCTTCGAAGGTTTCGAATCGTTGGCCGACGCACGCTCGATCGCCACCGAGGCGGAAGCGGCAGGGGCTTCGAGCCTCTGGATGACACAGCACCTCGGCGGGCGCGATGCGGCGACGCTGGCGACGATCATCGCGGCCGGCACCGCACGTATTCGCGTCGTGCCGTCCAATCTGTCGCCGTTCATCGTGCATCCGACGACCACGGCGATGGTGCTGTCGACGCTGGCGGAACTGGCGCCAGGCCGCGTGGCCGCATCGATCGGCATCGGGAATCCGCTCGACCTCGCGCAATCCGGCATCGTGGCAGAGCGCCCGGAAGACGCGGTGTGCGATTTCGTCGACGCGCTCGAGCGATTGTTCGAGCGCAAGCCGGTGCAGGTAACGGGCCGTACCTACCGGCTCGATGGCGCCCGCCTGTCGATCCCTGCTAGCGTGGCGATCCCGCTCTACATCACTGCGCTCGAACCGCGGATGGCCCGCCGCGCCGGCGCCACCTCGGCGGCATTGCAGCTGTCGGCCGGCTTTTCTCCCGCGTTTGCCGCGGCATGCATCGAGGCCTTCGACGGTGGCGCGGCCGAGGCGAGCACCGATGCGAGCGATCGACCGCGAGCGGCGTTCGTCTACTTCGGCACCGACGACACCGCGTCGATCGAAGGCGTCCGGCGCAAGCTCGCGTACCTGTTCCGCAATCGCCTGATGGCCGAGAACATCCGCTCGTCGGGGTTGCCGATCGACCAGGCCACGATCATCGACTGCATCGCAAGGCATGATCTGGATGCGGCGACGCGGCTGGTTCCCGATGCCGCGATCGAGGTGTTCGCCGTCACCGGCAATCACACGACGTGCGTGAGCGCGGTGCGAAGATTCTTCGACGCAGGCGTCGATGAACTGCTGATCAACGTCGGCTCGTCGGCTGCAGAACGGCGGGCGGCGTTCGACCTGATCGCCGCGATCAATCATTGACGCAGGGCAGGGGAGGGGCCGATGCTGAAAGTCTACGGACGCCGCAATTCATCGAACGTGCAGAAGGTGTTGTGGTGCTGCGCCGAGATCGGGGTGCCGTTCGAACGGGTCGACATGGGACGCGAGTTCGGCGGCAATCGCGAACCGGTCTACCTCGCGATGAATCCGAATGCGCTGGTGCCGACGATCGTCGAGGACGACGGCTTCACGTTGTGGGAGTCGAATGCGATCGTCCGCTACCTCGCCAGGCGCTACGCTTCGTCGGGTCTGTATCCGGAAGAGCTGAAAGCGGTGGCGCTCTGCGAGCAGTGGATGGACTGGCAGTTGCACAGCCTGAACGAAGCGTTCACCCCGCTGTTCCACGGCCTGGTGCGCGAGTCGGTCGAGAAACGCAACCTCGAACTGATCGAGAAGTCGCGTGGCGACACGCAGCGGCATCTGGCCATGCTCGACCGCCACCTTCACGACTCGCGCTACGTCGCCGGCGAGGTGTTCAGCGTCGCCGACATTCCGGTGGGGATCTACGCGTATCGTTGGTATACGTTCGACGCCCTGCAGCGTGATCCATTGCCCGCGCTCGAGCGTTGGTACGTCGAACTGCAGCAGCGCGCAGCGTATCGGGAAACCGTGATGGTCGGGCTGGCCTGAATGCAGGGATGAACCCGCGCACGCCCGCCCAAGCGTGCTGGAATGCCTAACGTCGCTTGCCCACGCGGCAAACCCGGCTGCCAGATCGACCAGAAACATGCATCAACCCCTGACCAGGCGTGCACACTGGTCAGGCGGCCCGACCTTCGATCAGCTCAGACGCTTGCGCCAGGCGGCAAACCCAGCCACCAGGCCGAATGCAAACAGCGGAAGTGAGGCAGGCAGTGGAATGACAGTCGCGTCGAGAACGACCGCGCCATTGAACGAAGCCGAGTCGAACGAGCTCAACGTGAACGTGAGGTCGGTCGAAAACGACGTGTAGTTGAGATTGGCAACGGCATTGATCGCCGGGCCGAACTGGCCGCCACCCGCCGGGCAAGGCCCGGAGAACGTCGGTGTGTTGGGCCCGGGGTACGCACAGTTGCCTCCCATCACACTTCCAGGCACAAGACCGCCGGGAACGAGCGACACGGAATTGAGGACGTTCGTCACACTTGCGCCGTCGCCGGCCAAGTCGGTAACCGACCCCGAGAAGCCGTTCGTGACGCGGTTGTACGGACCATCGATGACAGGCTGGCTGAACATGAAGCCGAACCCTAGCGGCCCCGCGGAGGTGTTCGTCACCGCGACACTCCACAGAATGAACGGATCCGGCTGGCTGGAGCCACTCACCCGCATCGTGTAGGTCTGCGTATTGAGCTCGCCGAGCCATCGGTACGTGCCATCCAGCTGGGGCGCCACCTCGAACACCAGGGGAGCAAGCTGTCCACCCGCCAACACAGAAAATGTAGGCGCGAGGACACGCCCCTGCGCCTGTGCCTGAAGCGGCGCCATCGACAAAGAGACCGCCCCGGCGAAAACCGCTGCAGAAACGGCGGTACGCCCGAGATCGAAAAGTTTGCATGACACGTTCATGGAGAGATCCTGAATATGGGGAAAGTATCCACACATTAGCACGGGGTTATGACGCGGGCATCGTGTCCCGACTGCGGAAAATGATCCTTTCGGGCTAGTCGCACGCAGGTTCTTGTGCTGAATTCCTTGACGACGCCGCTGCACGCAAGTGCCATTCCTTATTCCGCTTTAAACCCGGCGTCCCGCATTGTCTGGGTCCACAGCGGCAGATCTGCCCTGATACGCGCCTCGAATTCCTTCGGCGTGCTCGGCCTCGGCTCGAGTCCGTCCGCCGCAAAGCGTTCGCGAATCGGCCCGGAACGGAGAATCTCTCCAGTGACCCGGTTCAGGTGCTCGACGATACGCGCCGACAAGCGCGCCGGACCGGCGAGTCCATACCAAGGCTCCATGTCGAATCCCGGCACACCTGCCTCGATCATCGTCGGCAATTGCGGATGCAGCGCGCTCCGCTTCAACCCGGTCGAGCCCAGCACGCGCAGCTTGCCGCTGTTGACGAACGGGAAGTGGCTGGTGCCGGCGGTAAAGTTGATATCGACCTGCCCCGTCTGCTGTTCGACCAGTGCCTGAGCGGTCGACTTGTAGGGCACGTGCAGGATGTCGAGCTTCATCCGGCTCTTGAACAACTCTGCCGCGAGGTGCTGCGTCGAGCCTACCCCGAGCGACGCATAGGTGAGCTTGCCGGGACGCGCGCGCGCGATCGCGACCAGTTCCTGTACCGACTGCGCGGGCACCGACGGATGCACGAACAGGTAGAGCGGCGTCGTGAACAGCAACGAGATCGGCGTGAAGTCCCGTAGCGCATCATAAGGCGGCTGCTTGCGCAGGATCGGCGTCAGCACCTGGCTGTCCTGCGTCGCGATGAACAGTGTATGTCCGTCGGGCGTCGCCCGCGCCGCCGCCTCGCCGGCGATCGTGCCGCCGCCGCCCGGACGGTTGTCGATCACCACCGGTTGTCCCAAACGCTCCGACAGGCTCTGCGCATAGACGCGCGCAACGACGTCGACCAGACCCCCGGGCGCGCGCGGGACGATCATTCGCACGACCCGGGTCGGATAGTCGCTGGGCGGTGGCAGGGTCTGGGTCGCGGCGAACCCGGGGGCCGACAGCATCGAGGCGAGCAGCAGACGTTCCACATGCATGAGTGGCACCTCACCGGGTCTCGGGGACGCCGGGATTATGTAGACGCCGGCAGGTCACCGCAACGCGCGAGCAAGTCGCGTGCCGAGGCGTCGTCCCGGCGAGCGGCGGTGTCGCTTCCCCTCCGCGTCAGGCGTTGCGCGCCCCAAGGATGGATGCCGCCCGCTCGCGCATGCCCGACCTCACATTGCCGGTGAGGGCGACAGCGGGCCCTGCGGCGAGCATCCGTTCGAACAACACGCGCACGTGTTCGCCGGTGACCTCGGCGAT
>JACMMK010000182.1 GCA_014379045.1 Burkholderiales bacterium | reverse complement strand
GCTTCGTCGCGGCAGTTTGCGCCGGCGCCTGCGCTAGCTAGGCGACGCTGCGCGCGTCGCCGACGGCTTCCTCGATCAGCGCCGCGATCTTCCGGCAGGCGAGTGTCAGCGGACCGTGGCGCGCGAGCGCCATCGTCACATGACGCGTGAGATCGGGACGCACGATGCGCGACGCCTGCAGTCGCCCGCCCGCGCGGTCATTCCCGAGCGCATCGGGACCCAGGATCGTGTATACGCCGCCAGCCGCGACGGTTTCCTTCTGGATAGTCAACGAGTCGGCCTCCATCACGACCTCGAAGGCGAAGCGATGCTGCCGCGCCGCTTCGTCCAGCAGGTCGCGCCACGCACTCGGTCGACACGGCAGGATCATCGGCAAGCCCGCGAGCCGCGCGAACTCGACCCGGTCACCCGCGCTCAATGCGCAACCGCGCGGCCCGACCAGATAAGTCGGCGCTTCCCACAGCACGGTTTCGCCTGGACGCGGCGTATCGCGATGGCGGAACAGAATGGCCAGATCGATACGGGCACTGTCGAGCCAGGTATCGATCTGGTTTCCCTGCCCTTCGCGCACGCTTAGCCGAACGCCCGGGTAGCGCTCATGCGCGCGGCGGAATACGGTCGTGATCAGCGGATGCGAGGTGGAGGGCAGCACCCCGAGACGCACGTCGCCGACCGGCTCGCCGGCCATGCTGCGCAGGTCGGCAAACAGCTCGTCGGTATCGGCAAGCCACGCGCGTACCCGCGGCAGGATGCGCTCGCCGAGTTCGGTCAGCGCGATACCGCGCCCGGTCCGGTGAAACAGCCGGCCGCCGCATCCCCGCTCCAGCATGCCGATCTGACGGCTTATCTGCGACTGCGCACTACCGCGCAGCGCCGCGGCCTTGGTCAGGCTGCCCATCTCGGCGACATCGAGGAACAGTTGCAGCGTGGCCGGTGGGAACGCAATGCCCGGACGTTGTCGAGACATGACACCTCAGACATAGCTAGTTTGACCGGATTGAGTATTCCGCTAGAGCTCGTGGAAGTCCACCATCTCGAATGCCATGCGCTGCGACACCCGCCGGTGCGTCCACCAAGCATCGCTCGGCCGACGCGTTTCGATTCCGATACCGAACGAGGAACACACGATGAACTGGACGTACAAGGGCATCCACCCCGCGATGCAGGTTCCCTTCCATGCCGATCATTCGATCGACGAGCCGGCACTGCGCGCGTTCGCCGGACGTCTCGCAGCGATCCGTGGGATCGGCGGGCTCACGACCAACGGCCACACGGGCGAGGTGTTCGCGCTCGATGCCCACGAGCGCGCCGAGGTCACGCGCATCGTCGCCGACGAAGCGAAGGGTAGGCTTCCGGTCGTCTCGGGGCTGTGCGTCGAAGGCTTCGGCGAAGCCGAGGACCACGGCGGCCGGGCGCGTGAAGCAGGGGCCTCGGCGCTGCTGGTGATGCCCCCGCACGGCTGGCTGCGCTTCGGCATGCAGCCCGAACATGTCGTCGATTACTTCGCCCATGTCGGCAAGACGAGCGGGCTCGATCTCGTCGTGCATGTCTACCCGTCCTGGACCCGTGCCACCTATTCGCATTCGCTGCTTGCCGAACTTGCGCGACTGCCTGCGGTGAAGGCGTTCAAGGTCGGCACGCGCGACATGAACAAGTACGCGGTCGACATCCGCTCGATCCGCGAAGCCGCGCCCGACAAGGCCGTCCTCACCTGCCACGACGAGTATCTGCTCGCGTCGATGGTGCAGGGGGTGGACGGTGCGCTGGTCGGCTTCGCCTCGTTCATCCCGGAGAAGATCGTCGCGCTGTTCGAAGCCGTGCAGGGCGGTGATCTGCGCCGTGCAATGCAGTTGCAGGACGAGATCAATCCGCTGAAGGACGTCGTGTACGGATTCGGCGAGCCTACGGGCGACGCGCATGCGCGGATGAAGTACGCGATGTACCGCGCCGGATTGTTCCCCGCGCCGACAGTGCGGCAACCGACCCGGGTGCCCAGCGGAGACGTCGCCCGGCGCATCGATGAAGCGCTGATGGGTGCCGGCTTCACGGTCAAGAAGGCTGCATAGGTCCGACCCATCGCGGCGCTCGACCGACCCTAGCCACGGTACGCGCCGCCCCGTCACGCACACCGCAGGAGGCAGCACGATGGGCGCGCCCGCGCATTCGCCGAAACGACGCAGCGCGCTGATCGCTGCGACGAGCGCCGCCACCCTCGCCGCGGTTCCTGCGTGGGCGCAGACCGCTCAGGCGCCCGGTGGCAATGTGTCGATCGTGGTGCCGTTCGGTCCGGGGTCGACGCCGGACATCGTCGCGCGCCTGATCGCCGAGCCGTTCGGAAAGCGAATCGCCCGCAACGTGATCGTCGACAACCGTCCGGGCGCGAGCGGCAATATCGGCTCGCGCCTGGTGGCGGTCGGACCTGCCGACGGCAGCCTGCTGCTGATGACAGCGTTCGCCTTCGTCGTCGCACCGCTGCTGTATCGCAAACTGCCGTTCCATCCGGTGAACGACTTCACGCCGATCAGTTTCATCGGCAGCGGCTCGATGATCCTGGTGACGCACAAGGGCGGACCGAGAACCTGCGAAGAGTTCGTCTCGGTCGCGCGCGCTGCGCCCGGAAAACTCGACTTCGGTTCGACCGGCATCGGCGCCCCGCACCACATGAGCATGGCACTGTTCGAACAGATCGCCGACATCGATCTCACCCATGTGCCGTACAAGGCAGTCGGCGATCTGGTCGCCGGCTTGATCGGTGGACAGGTGATCGCGGCCTGGCTGCCGATCAGCGTCGCATTGCCACAGGTGCAAGGGGGTCGGCTCAACGCGCTGGCAAACTCGCATTCCCGGCGCAGCCCGATCCTGCCGGAGGTCAGAACGGCGCAGGAGATCGGCTTCAGCGCCTATGAGGTCGACAACTGGGTCGGGTTGGTCGCCCCGGCGCGGCTGCCTGAGGCCACCGTTACCCTGTTCGCCGACGAGGTCGATCGCATCATCAAGGACGCGACGGTCACTGCCAAACTACAAGCGCAGGGCGTTGCGGTCGAATCGAAATCGCGCGCGCAGTTCGCGGCGTTCCTCGCGGCCGAGCGGAAGAAGTGGGAGCCGCTGATCGCCGCGCGCAAGCTCGGGCTCAACGATTGATGCGCGCACGATCCCTCTCAGGCCCTTTAGCGCCTCGAACACACGCCGCGCAATCCCGGTGGCGGGCCGCACCGGATTCGTACGAGTCTGCTTCTCTGGCTCGCCGACCCTGAAATGGAAGTCGTCGAGGGCCGTGTCGGTGACGCAGGCTAGCGCTCGAGACGGCGCGTCGATCCCGGGGATCTGTTTGGCATATCGTTTGCTTCATCGGGTGGATCCTTTACCCGATGAACGGGCTCATCGTGTCGACGCGAATTGCGTGTCTCGCCATCATCGTCTCGGCCCTCGCAATGGCCTGCGCACACGCGCAGTCCTGGCCGGCTCGACCGGTGCGGCTGCTGGTGCCGTTTCCGCCGGGTGGCGCGGCAGACATCGTCGCGCGCATCGCGGCGGATAAACTCACGGCGACCTGGGGACAGCCGGTGGTGCCCGAATACCGGCCCGGCGCCGGCGGCACCATCGCGACCAGCGAACTCGTCAACAGCAGCGGCGGCCACACGCTGATGATCGGCACACTGGGCACCCATGCGATCGCGCCCGGTCTGTACAGCAAGCTTCCGTACGATCCCGGGCGCGACCTGATTCCGGTCGCCATGCTGATGTTGACGCCGATGGTGCTCGTCGCGAGTCCGACACTCGGGGTGAACAGCGTGCAGGAGTTTGTAGCGCTGGCCCGGGCCGACCCCGGTAAATATCCGATTGCGTCCCCGGGCAACGGAACGCTCAATCATCTGATGGCCGAGATGTTCAAGCAGGCAACGCGGCTCGACATGGTGCACATACCGTACAAGAGCGGCACCCACCCGGACCTCATTTCCGGGCGAACGGCGCTGCTGTTCGATCCGCTGGTTCAGGTGCTGCAGCACGTCAAGCAAGGCAACCTGAAGCCGCTGGCCATCTCGCATCGCTCCCCACTGCTGCCGGGTGTGCCGACCATGGCCGAGGCCGGACTGAAGCATTTCGACATCGGGTTGTGGTTCGGCCTGTTCGCTCCCGCCGGTACCCCGCCGGCGGTGGTCGCGAAAGTGAGCGACGACGCAGTGAAGGCGATGAATTCGCCCGACGTGGTGCAGAAGGTCGAGGCGCTGAGCAGCCAGGTGATGACAGTGCCTCATGCGCAGTTCGCGCAGTCGCTCCAGTCCGACCTTTCCCGTTGGAGAAAGGTCGTCGCGGAACTTCAGATCAGGGCCGACTGACTCCGAGCGCACGCGGGTTCGCAGCGTGACAGCGTCCTGGTCTCTCTGACGCCGAGCGCGGGTCGTCGGACGCGAGGCGCCGGACGCAGGTCAGCGCCCGAGCGCCTCGAACACGCGCCGCGCAATACCGGTGGCTGCCCCCACCGGGTTCGCACGAATCTTCTTCTCTTCCTCGCCGACCATGAAATAGAGGCCGTCGAGTGCCTTGTTGGTGACGAAGGGCTCGATCTTCGCCTGCTTCGCGTCGACGACGCCGAGCGACGCACCGCGCTCGGCGAGCGTGTTGTACTGCTGCGCGAGGCCGACCTTCTCGGTCACGCGCGTGACGATCGGCAGGAAGCGATTGAACAGCTCGCCGCTGGTCACCTTCCGAAAGTATTCGGTCGCCGCCGTCTGGCCGCCGGTGAGGACGCCCTGCACGTCCTGCACGGTCATGCTCTTGATCGCCGACTGCAGCAACTGGATCGACTGCGGCACGGCGGTCTCTGCCGCCCGGTTGATCGACAGGTGCAGATCGTCGAACTGCGACCCGAGGCCGAGCAACCGCGCCGGGCCGCGCAATCGATCGAGCGAGTCGGGCAGCGGAATCTTCACCTGCGGGTTGCTCCAGAAACCGTCGAGCTTGCCCAGCAGCGACACCGCGCTCGTCGCACCCTGACTCAGCGCGCTTCTGAGCGCACTCGCCTGGTCGACACTCGAGATGTCCGCGAGCGACTGGGCGCGCGCGAGCGACGGGATACAGAGCACGCCCACCGCCGCCGCGATCAGCGCGAGAAACTCGCGGCGCGCGGGGTGGAACTCATCGGATTCGTACATCGGCTACCTCTGCATGTTCTGTGTGGGAAGCGCGGACCAGTCGTGACGCTCAGGCGGCTGTCGGCGCCACGCCGACCGCGGAAGGCGGACCTGCCGGCACGACGCCCGCATCGCTCGCCTGCCGGTCGGCGTGATAGCTCGACCGCACCATCGGCCCGCATGCGGCATGCGCGAAGCCCATCCGGCCCGCTTCGGCCTGATACCTCGCGAACGTCTCCGGCGGCACGAACCGGCTGACCGGCAGATGATGCGCCGAGGGCTGCAGGTACTGCCCGATCGTGAGCATGTCGACATCGTGCGCACGCAGGTCTCGCATCACCTCGAGGATCTCCTCGTCGGTTTCGCCCAAGCCGACCATCAGCCCGGATTTGGTCGGCACCGCGGGGCGACTCGCCTTGAACTCCTTCAGCAGCGCGAGCGAATTGCCGTAGTCCGCGCCCGGGCGCACCGCCTTGTACAGCCGCGGCACGGTCTCGAGATTGTGGTTCATCACGTCGGGTGGACCCGCGTCGAGCACCGCCAACGCGCGCTCGCGCCGGCCCCGGAAATCGGGCACCAGCACCTCGATCGTGGTGTTCGGCGACAACGCACGCACCGCACGAATGCAGTCGACGAAATGCTGCGCGCCCCCGTCGCGAAGGTCGTCACGATCGACACTGGTTATCACGACGTAGCGCAGCGCCAACGCCGCGATCGTCTCGCCGAGGTGGCGCGGCTCGTCGACATCGGGCGGCTGCGGGCGCCCGTGGCCGACATCGCAGAACGGACAGCGACGCGTGCACAGATCGCCCAGGATCATGAACGTCGCGGTGCCCTTGCCGAAACATTCGCCGATGTTCGGGCACGACGCCTCTTCGCACACGGTATGCAGCTTCTGCTCGCGCAGGATGCGCTTGATTTCGTAGAAGCGCGAATCCGGATGCGGTGCCTTCACCCGGATCCACTCGGGCTTCCTGAGCGGCGCGCCGACGGGAATGATGCGGATCGGATTGCGCGATGTCTTCGCGTGCGCCTTCTGCTTTTCGCCTGCGGCGGGCGAAAGTGCGGACGATGAAGCGGGGACGGCGGTTGAACTCATTCGACGGGGATCGGATAGTTTGTCTGCAGCAGCACGATGAAAACCTCCGCGAGATGTCGGGCGAGCAGGTCTGCGGGCTGGTCTATGCCGAGCGCTTTGGTCTGCGTGACGGCGAGCCCTGGAAAGCCGCACGGGTCGATACCGGCGAAGGGCGACAGATCCATGCTTACGTTCAACGCGAGCCCATGGTAGCTCGCACCGCGCCTCAGCTTGAGCCCGAGGGCGGCGATCTTCGCCGCGCCTACATACACGCCCGGCGCATCGACGCGCCCGTGCGCGGGCACTCCATACTCGGCCAGGCAGTCTATCACGGCCATTTCGAGCAGCCGCACCAGCGCGCGCGCGCCCAGGCGCCGTCGTCGCAGGTCGATCAGCGTGTACATCACCACCTGCCCAGGCCCGTGATACGTGATCTGTCCGCCGCGGTCGCTGTGGACGATGTCGATGCCGGCAGGGGTGTGCAGATGCTCGATGCGGCCGGCAAGTCCTAGCGTGTAGACCGGCGGATGTTCGGTCAGCCAGATCTCGTCGTCGGTCGCCTCGGAGCGCGCATCGGTGAAGCGTTGCATCGCCGCCCAGGTCGCGCGATAGTCGGTGCGTCCGAGTGTCAGCAACCGTATCGACGCGGTGGTGGCGGCGGTGAGTTCAGACATGGGAGCGGCGGAAACGGACGTGTTCATCGACACTATTGTAGGCAACGGCGCGCGGGCTACGCGAGCGCCCGAACTTTTGGCACACTGCGCGCATGATCCACGCGTATGCGCACCGGCGCCGGATCTCGCCCGCGATAGCGCTGACGATAGTGCTGACGTCGAGCGCGATCTGGATCGCCCCGCTGTCATCGACGATGCTCCCACCCTGCCCGGATAGTCCGAACTGCGTCTCCTCACAGGCTGCAACCGTCGCGCAGCAGGTTGCGCCGTTCGCGTTCCACGACGCGCCGACGCTGGCGCACGCGCGATTGCTGCGCGTGCTTGCCCGGACCCCGCGCGCGACGGTGGTCGGGCAGACGCCTTCATCGATCGCGACCGAATTCCGATCGCGCGTATTCGGATTCGTCGATGACGTCCACTTCGAGTTCGATGGCGCGGCGCGCGTGATCCACGTGCGTTCGGCGTCGCGCACCGGGCACTCGGATTTCGGCGTCAATCGGCGCAGGGTCGAATCGCTGCGGACACTGTTCGCAGCAGAGCGCTAGCGCCGCCCGCCGTCCGCACCCGCACACTCGGAGGCTGCAATTGATCACGGAAAAGCAGGGCGCGCTGCTGTTCGTCGTCTTTTCGCTGATCGCGATCGCCACGGGGTTCAACGCCTGGCAGGGCTACAACAACACGCGCATGGTGGTGGATGCGAACCGCTGGTTCGCACAGACCCTGGATACGCGCGAAGCGTTGCAGGGTCTCCTCACGCTGCTGCGCGAAATCGAATCCGCGCAGCGCGGGTTCCTGCTGACCGGAGACGACGCGCTCCTCGGCCCCTACCGCGCAGCGACCGAGTCGATCACCGCCCAGGTCGACCGGATCGCACGATTGACCGAACCCGACCCGTCGCAGCGCGCGCGCAGCGTCGTGCTCCGGAGCGGCGTCAGCGACCGGCTGGATGAACTCGCGCCTCCCCTGGAGCTTGCGCGCAGCGGCGACACCGCAGCGGTTTCGGCGTGGATGCTGCGCCGAGGCGACAGGCGCGTGACCGACGGCGTGCGCGAGACGGTCGATGCCATGAGCCGCCACGAGGACGAACTGCTCGATGCCCGCCTGGCCGCCGCCGCGCGCAGTCGGGAGATCGCGTTGCACTCGGTGCTCGTCGCCGAAGGCATCATGCTCGCATTGATCATCGGCCTGGCCTTGCTGCTCGTACGCTATCTGCGCGAGAAGGAAAGCACGCTGGCGCGACTCGACGAGCAGCGCGAGTGGCTGCGCACGACCTTGTCCAGCATCGGCGACGGAGTGATCACGACCGACCGCGAAGGGCGTATCACGGCGATGAACCGGGTGGCCGAAAAGCTGACCGGGTGGAGCGACACCGAGGCGATAGGCAAGGCGTTTCCCGAAGTGTTCGTCATCGTGCACGCTACGACGCGCGAAGTCGTCACCAACCCGGCGTTACGCGCGCTCGAGGAAGGCGTGGTCGTCGACCGCGGCAACCAGACGCTGCTGATCGCCCGCGACGGGATGCAACGCCCGATCGACGATGTCGCGTCGCCGATCAAGCGTGCGGGCGGCGAAGTCGGCGGTGCGGTGCTGGTGTTCCGGGACGTGTCCGAACGTCAGGCCTCGGAACAGCAGCTTGCCGAAGCCATCCGTCACAAGGATGAGTTCCTCGCGGTACTGAGTCACGAGCTGCGCAACCCGCTCGCGCCGATCAGTACCGCGCTCACGCTGCTTCGCCGCAGGAAGATCGACGTGCCGGAGATCGGCATCATGCAACGCCAGGTCGCGAATCTGGTGCGCCTGGTCGACGATCTGATGGACGTCACCCGGATTTCGCGCGGCAAGATCGACCTCTCGCCCCGGCCGGTCGAACTGTTCGTCGTGGTCAGCCAGGCGGTGGAGACCGTGACGCCGCTGCTCGAGACCCGCAGACAGCACCTGACTGTCGAGGTCGACGACATCGGGCTGGTCGTCGATATCGATCCTGCACGGATCGTGCAGGTGATCGTCAATCTGCTCACCAACGCGTCGAAGTTCAGCGATGCCGGCAGTGCGATCGCGGTACGCGGCAGCCTGCACGACGACCGCGTCCGACTGTCGGTGACCGATGCCGGGCGCGGCATCGCGCGCGACATGCTCGAGCAGATATTCTCGTCGTTCGTGCAGGAGCGCCAGGGGCTCGATCGTACGCTCGGCGGTCTCGGCCTGGGGCTGACCATCGCGCGCAATCTCGCCGAACTTCACGGCGGCACGTTGCGTGCTCGAAGCGAAGGCATCGGACGCGGCAGCGAGTTCACGCTCGAGTTGCCGGCAAGCGATGCGTCGCCGGCCACCCGCCCGCCGGGACACTCCGCGCTGAAGGCATCGACGTTGTCCGCACCGGTCGCGGACGGTCAACTGCGGGTGCTGGTGGTCGACGACAACGAGGACGCACTCACGACCGTCGCCGAGGTGTTGAGTGCGGCCGGATTCTGGGTCGAAGTCGCCCACGATGGACGCGAGGCGCTCGATCTGTTCGAACGGGCAGCGGTCGGGGCAGCGGTGATCGATATCGGACTGCCCGGCATCGATGGCTACGAACTCGCGCGTCGACTGCGCGCCACGGAAGAGCGCGAGCAGCGCCCGCGCACCTGGCTGATCGCGCTGACCGGCTATGGCCAGGACAGCGATCGCGAGCGCGCCACCACGGCCGGGTTCGACCTGCACCTGACCAAACCGGTCGACACCGAGACGCTCACCGACGCGTTGCGCGTGCCTTCACGGCGCTGACGCAGTCGCTGAAGCGGACGTCGACGCGACGCCTCAGCGCTTCTTCGCGAGCAGCGTACCCCGACACCCCTTGTTGCCGCACAGACAAGGCCAGCGCCGCTTCTCGGCGGGCGTGTGCGGATCTTCGAGGGTGATGTTGTAGTCGTAGTACAACTCTTCCCCCGCCTTGATGTTGCGTAATGCCTCGATCCAGATGCGGCCGTCGACGATGTCGGACTCGCAATTCGGCTTGCACGAGTGGTTGATCCAGCGTGCGCTGTTGCCCCCCTTGTTGCCGTCGAGCACATAGCGGTCGTCGAGCGTGAACAGGAAGGTGTGCGACGGTTTGGTGTCGTCGTCGGCATACCAGCGATCGGCCTGGGCCCAGGTGATCTTTCTGCCCTTGTATTCGATGATGCGCGCGCCTTTCGCGATGTCGACCAGGGCGAACATGCCGCGCCCATGCACCGGTGATTTGCGCGCAACGACCTTTGGCCCGTTGCGGGCCTGCTTGACGGCAGCGCGTGCGGACACACCTGGTCGGCTGCCGCCGGAACTCATGGATTTCTTTGCGGATTTTTTCTTGGCCATGCGGGATCGCAAGAGTTGAACACATTAGGGCACGGCGCCGGCACTCAGGTCAGAGCACCATCACCACCATCGGGTGATCGCAGAGATCCTTGTACAGCGCATCGAGCTGCTCGCGCGAACGCGCCGTGACGGTCGCGGTAAGGCTCAGATACTTCCCCTCACGGCTCGAACGCGTCTCGACGGCGCCGGCCTCGAAGTCGGGCGCATGGCGCTGTACCACCGACACGACCGCCTGGGCGAATCCGGGCTGCGCCAGACCCATCACCTTGATCGGGAACTCGGCCGGGAAGGTGAGGAGCGACTCGGCGAGCGGGGGCGTGGCAGGAACCTCGTTCTCGGACAATCGATTCACCTCGTCACGTTGCCGCGCCGGTGGGCTGTGAGGCGCGCGACGCCGGCTGCGAATCGACGCGCGCGGAGCCGACGCGGAGGCATACGCCGATACGCGCGGCGCACGTCAGGTCGGCCCGATCGCGCAGCCGGTCACTTCGTGCTTGAAGGCCTGGTAGTGCGCATGGATCGTCTTCCATACCGGACCCGGCCGGCCGGTGCCGACCGGCTTGCCATCGAGCAGCGTGATCGGCAGCACTTCCTTGGTCGCGGAAGTAACCCAGATCTCGTCGGCGGCGCGAAGCTGTGCTTCGGTGATCGCGCGCAGTTCATGCGCCATGCCGTGCTTGCGCGCGAGCTCGATTGTCACGTCGAACGTGGTCCCCGGAAGGAGCAGGTTGCTCTTCGGCGGAGATGCGATGACACCGTCTGCGACGATCAGCACGTTGCTCGACGACGCCTCGGTCAGCATGCCGTCGCGCAGCAGGATCGTCTCGACTGCGCCGACTTCGGCCGACTTCTGTCGTGCCAGCACGTTGCCGAGCAACGCCGTCGACTTGATGTCGTTGTTGAACCAGCGGTCGTCGTTGGCGGTGATCGCCGCCGCGCCGTCGGTATGCCATTCCGGTGGGGGCTTGCGCATCGGGTTGCTCATCATGAAGACCGTCGGCGTGACGTTCTTCGGAAACGCATGATCGCGCGGCGCGACCCCGCGCGTGACCTGGATGTACACGCCCTGATCGGGATGCGGGGTGCGCTCGATCAGTTCGTTGCACAACGCTTCCCAGCGTTCGATCGAGTGCGGATTGGCGAGCCCGATCTTGTCCATGCTTCGCTGCATCCGCTGCAGGTGCTCGATCATCCGGAACGGTCGCTTGCCGTACACCGGAATCACTTCGTACACGCCGTCACCGAAAATGAAGCCGCGGTCGAGCGGCGAGATCTTCGCCTCTTCGATCGGCATGAACTCGCCGTTGAGATGCACGATCATCGGGAACCCTCGCTGTCGTTGCGCGTCACGCGTGTACGCGTACTGCTTTCGGTCGTCGACGGACGTCGGTCGAGCGGTCAGTTGGAAACGTCAGTTGAAAACGTCAGTTGATCATCAACCGCAGACTGTCCCACGCACGCCTGAAGATATTGGCCGTGTCGACAGCCTGCAAGGCCACTACCGGATATTCTGCCAGCGGACGGCCATCGAGCGCGAGCCTGAGCGTGCCGACGCGCTGACCGGCGGCGATCGGCGCGACCAGCGGCTGCACGCTCTCGAGATCGGCCTTCACGCGTGACCCGCTGCCGGCGGGCAAGGTGGTGACGAGGTCGGCCTCGAACCCGGCATCGACGCGCCGCGCCGAACCTTTCCATACCTCGAGCGAGGCGACCGGCTGGCGCGCCGCGTACAGCCGGAAATTGTCGAAGAACTGGAACCCGTAGTTGATCAGCTTCTGGCTCTCGCTGATGCGCGCGCTCTCCGACGGCGCGCCCAGCACCACCGAGATCAGCCGCCGTTCGCCGCGCTTCGACGAGGTGACCAGGCACCACCCGGCCGCCTCGGTGAACCCCGTCTTCATGCCGTCGACGCTGGGGTCGAGCCAGAGCAGGCGGTTGCGGTTCGACTGCTTGATCTTGTTGTAGGTGTACTCGCGCTGTGAATAGAGCCCGTAGAAGTCGGGGAAGTCACGCACGATCGCGCTCGCCAGGCGCGCGAGGTCCATCGCCGTGCTGAAGTGCTTGGGATCGGGCAGCCCGGTCGAATTCATGAACACCGTGTTCTTCATGCCGAGCCGCTGCGCTTCCCGCGTCATCGCACTGGCGAACGAATCCTCGCCGCCGGCGACCGCTTCGGCGAGCGCGATGCTGGCATCGTTGCCCGACTGGATGATCATGCCGCGCAGCAGTTCGTCCACCGTCACCGGGATGCGCGGCTCGATGAACATGCGCGAGCCTTCCGCCTTGCGCGCCCGATCGGACACCGGCACCACCAGCGTCGGCATCAGACGCTTCTGGCGGATCGCGTTGAACGACAGGTACGCGGTCATCAGCTTGGTCATCGAGGCCGGCGGGATGCGCTTGTCGGCATCCTTCTCGTAGAGCGTCGCACCGGTGTCGAAATCGACGAGGATCGCGGTCTTGGCCGGCGTCTCGAACGCGGCGG
>JACMMK010000181.1 GCA_014379045.1 Burkholderiales bacterium | reverse complement strand
GAACCCTGCTGTCCGGCGCGCGCGATCGCGCGCGTCGCGGTCGCGGCGGCCTCGAGCGCGGGCAGGCTGATGTCGTCGGAGTACGCGAACGCGGTCTTCTCGCCGGTCACCGCACGCACGCCCACGCCCTGCTCGATCGAGAAGCTGCCCGACTTGACGATGCCTTCCTCGAGGCTCCAGCCCTCCGAGCGGGTGTACTGGAAGTACAGATCGGCATAATCGACCTGATGGGTGAGGATGCTGCCGAAAACCTTGCCCAGCGCGCCGGTATCGAGCGCATAGGGGGCGAGCAGGCATTGATCGGCGGTCGACATCAATTCGGCGCCGAGCCCGCGCGGGGCCGGTGCGAGCGCCTCGGCGAAACCTGCGGGTGCGTCGATCGGGGCCATCGTGGCGTGAGCAGCAGTCGGGGCAATGGGAGTTTTCATCGGTTCCAGGTCAGGTCGAAGCAGGAAAATGCAAGGCAGGTCGAAGCGGTCGATGCAGACATCAGACCGCGCGCAGCGTGCGATGAGTGAGCGCGGGAAGCATCGTACGGGTCTCGCGCAGGCGTGCCGGGTCGATTTCGGCGATGACGACGCCGGGTTCCTTGGCGCGGCGTGCCAGGATCGTTCCCCACGGGTCGATGATCATCGAGTTGCCATGGGTCTCGCGTCCGTTCGGATGCACCCCACCCTGCGCTGGCGCAACGACATACGCCAAATTCTCGATCGCACGCGCGCGCAGCAGCGTCTCCCAGTGCGCGGCACCGGTGGTCTCGGTGAATGCGGACGGCACGAAGATCAGATCGACGTCGCCGAACGCGCGATAGAGCTCGGGGAAGCGCAGGTCGTAGCAGATCGACAGGCCGATGCGCCCGAACGGCGAATCGACGGTGACCACCTGCGCACCGTGCGCGATCGTGCGCTCTTCCGAATATTTCTCGCGCCCGTTGTCGAACCCGAACAGGTGGATCTTGTCGTAGCGCGCGACCAGGTTACCGCCGTCGTCGTACACGAGGCTCGCATTCCAGACCTTGTCGGGCGAATCGCAGACGAGCGGTACCGATCCGCCGACCAGCCATACCTTGTGCCGACGCGCGGTCTCGGCAAGAAAGTGCTGGATCGGCCCGTCGCCGAGCGCTTCGCGCACGTCGACCTTGTCGCGATCGCGCATTCCGATGATGCCGAAATACTCGGGCAGCCCGATCAATTTCGCCCCGGACTGCGCCGCCTCGGCGATCAACGTCGCACACGCCGCGAGGTTCGCGGAAACATCGGGCCCGGACACGGTTTGAATCGCCGCCGCCTTGAACGACCCACCCGCAGGCGTGGAGGTTGGAGTGGGCGCCGTGGCATCTGCCACGGCGGTCGCGGAGGTGTTCAAGCGTGCCGCATCATTGGCAGTAGGAAGGGTCATCGAGAAATCGGCGTGGTGGGGGCGAAGGGCAATCGATGCGGGCGCCTGTCCAAGGGGAGAACAACGGCATGCTGCGTCGTGCTGACGATAAGCAGATCGAGACTGCAATCGCCATCCTGCGAACGCTCAAGGCAGACCCGATGCAGGGCGTACCTCCAGCACCAGTGCTCCGCCCATACGCGCCTCGGCGACCGACGCGATACGTGGTGCATCGATCGCCAATGCGACCAGCCAGTGGCGAAGCTCCTCGGCCTGAAGTTCAGCATTCTGCCCGCGGCCGTGCCGAATCACCAGCGACGCCCCCGCTGTCTCG
>JACMMK010000180.1 GCA_014379045.1 Burkholderiales bacterium | reverse complement strand
GCCGACGGCGCCGGCGAGCCCGTTCCTGCTTGCGTGTGTGGCGCTCGCCGCGTCCAACGCGATCCAGGTCGCACGCGCATGGCGTTGGCGGCTGCGACTGCTCGAGCGAGGCCATTGGCAGGTGCCCACCACACAGGCGCTGCGGCTCGCACGTCGGATGCCGCAGACACAGTGGCTCGGTCGTGGTGTCGACTGGACTCCGCGCCACGCACAACGAATGCGTCTGCTGCTGCAGTACGAGCCCAGTTCGCTTGCGCCGCCGCGGTGGCTGCAAGCGCTTGCCCGCGCATGCGGTTACGCGCGCGCGTGCGAGTCGGCGCCGTCGTTGCGCCTGATCGAGGGCGTCGACGCGAACCCGAAGGCGCTGTTCGTGTCCGCGACGGCACTCGGTTCGCATACGCTGGTGTTCGGTCAGACCGGCGCGGGCAAGACGCGGCTCGCCGAGCTCATCGTCACCAGTTTCCTTGCACGCCATGCCGACGCGGCGGTGATCGTGCTCGACCCGAAGGGCGACCGCGCACTACGTGCCTCGCTCGCGCGCGCGTGTCAAAGCGTCGGCCGGGCAGACGCGTTCCTCAGCCTGCATCCCGCGTTCCCCGCGCAATCGATCAGGTTCGATCCGCTGCGAAACTTCGCACGCACGACGTCGATCGCAACCCGGATCGCATCGTTGTTGCCGGTGGGCGGGGGCAGCGAGGCATTTGCCCAGTTCGCCTGGCGGGCGCTGCACCGCGTCGCCGACGCGATGGTCTATGCAGGCGCGCGGCCGACGCTGTCGGCGTTGCGCCGTTATCTCGAAGACGACGCCCGACCGTTGCTCGCGCAGGTGCTCGCGGTCTGGGAGGGGCGGCACCCGGTGTCTCCTGTGGCGCATTCGTGCGGGGTACCGGGTCCCTGCGCGCCTGATGCGTCACGCGTGCGCAGTCTGGTCGATTCGAAGCACCCCACGGTGCGTGGTGCAGCGCGCGCGACCCAGCGCATGCCGGAGCGCGGCGCCAGATCGTCGATACGCGACCCGCGGCTCACGGCAGCGGTGGCCCGCTATCGCGCTTATGTCGAGTGGGTCCCGACCGGGCGAGCGCCTGCCGTCGACGGCCTGTTGTCGCTGGTTGAACACGACGCGGTGCATTTTTCCAAGATGATCCAGAACCTGCTGCCGCTGATGACCGCCCTCACCGCCGGGGACCTCGGGCCGTTGCTGTCGCCGGACGCGGCCCACGCGGGCGACACCCGTCCGATCTTCGATGCGCGCAAGGTGATCGAACAGCGCCGATGCCTGTATGTCGGGCTCGATTCGCTGACCGATGCCACGGTCGGTGCGGCGATCGGTGCGATCACGCTCGCCGACCTGGCGCAGGTCGCCGGCGAACTCTTCAATCACGGTGGCGAGCGCCCGGTGCCCGTGCTGGTGTTCATCGACGAGGCAGCGGAGGTCGTGACTGCGCCGCTGATCCAGTTGCTGAACAAGTCGCGCGGTGCCGGGTTCACACTCTATCTTGCCGCGCAGACGGTGCACGACTATGAAGCGAGGTTGGGCAGCGCGGCGGCCGCGCAGATGCTGCTGGGCAACCCCGGCAACGTGATCGCACTTCGGACCGTCGATCCGCAGACGCAGCGGTTCTGCACCGAAAGCGTCGTGCAGACGGAGGTCGATGCGCTCGCCGAGAGTCGCACGGTCGGCTTGCGCGCGACGCAGACCGGAGCCGAACTGTCGGGTGCGATCGGCATGCGCCGCGACCGGCGCGAAGTGGAACTGTTCGCCCCTGCCTGGCTCGGACTGCTGCCCGACCTGCACTACTTCGCGCGCATCGCGGGAGGCAGAACGATCAAGGGCGAGCTGCCGCGGTTGACCGAGCGCACGTCGGACACGCGATGAGCGGCGCGCGCCACGCGCTGCTGTGGTTGGCACTGATCATGTCGAGCGCCGCGGTGTCACCGTGGCTCTGCGACGAGGCCACGCTGGTGGTGCGCCTCGACAGTTGGCAGCGCCAGCTCCATACCGGGTTCGGTGCGCAACATGCCGCGTACGTCGCTGAGCATTCGAGGCGGCAGGCGCGTAGCCTGGACGCCCGCTGGCGCGCGTTGTACCCAGCGCCGTACGCAATCGCCACCGGTGTCGGCGCGCCGCCCCTGTCTGCGCGGTCGGTCTCGTCGCCGGCCTCCCCTTCGTCGCAGTCCCGCCCACTCGCGCTCTGGTTGCTGTCGATGCGCACCGCTACCGTGGTTGCCTGGCTACCGGTCCTGATGCCGCTTTGGCTGGGCGCTCTCGTGCAGGGCTGGGTACTGCGCGACATCCGTCGCCATGCCTTCGCCGGCACCGATCCGCGGGTCCACCGCGCCTGCATGCACGCGTCGATCGCGCTCGGTGGGGCGGGTGCCGTCGCCCTGGGGGTGCCGGTCGACCTGCCCGCCTCGATGATTCCGGTGCTCGGCGCGACGCTCGCCGTGCTCGGCGTGGGCACGGTCGCGCATCTGCCCCGATGGGGTAGCTGAAGCGCGCATACGCTGGAGTTTAGGCGTCGACAGGCGCGTTTCGGCGCGCGCTGCCCGACGCAACGCTTGCGACACTGGTCGCCTTCCCAGAGCGTCCGCTGCGCCAGCCGATGGATCGACCCACGACCCGAAACGCGATTGAACTGCTGCGCAGCGCGCTCGCGCCGCTGGCGCCGCTGTTCGACGACGCGGCGGTGACCGAAATCATGGTGAACGCGCCGGGCGAGATCTGGGTGCAGCGTGACGCGCAACTGCAGCGCGTGGCGATCGCCCTGACCGACGCGCAACTGCTCGCAGCAGTGATGGTGTTGGCGCGACTGTCACGGCGCGACGCCCGACCCGGAACCCGCGAAGGCATGCTCGATGCGCGCTTCGACGGCATGCGCGTCGCGGCATGTCTTTCACCCACGGCGACGCGCGGTCACGCGCTCTGTATCCGCAAGCACCTGCGTCGGCGCCTGTCTCTGGCCGAACTGGTGGCACAGGGCAGCATGACCGAGCGGGTCGCGCGGGTCTTGCGTTGGGCGGTGCAGGGTCGCTGCAACTTGATCATCGCCGGGGCGACCGACTCCGGCAAGACTACGTTCATGAACGCGCTGCTTGCCGAAATCCCGGCGAGCGAGCGCCTCGTGACGATCGAGGACACCCCTGAGCTCGATGTCGCCGCGCCGAACTGGGTCGGTTTCGAAGCCGCCGAGCATGAGGGCATCACGATGCGTGACCTGGTGCGTCTTGCCCTGCGGATGCGGCCGGACCGCATCCTGGTGGGCGAAGTGCGCGGACCCGAGGCCTTCGACCTGATGCAGGTCGCCAACACCGGGCATCGCGGCGCACTCGCCACGCTGCACGCCAACGACGCACTGGGCGCGCTTACCCGTCTCGAGACACTGGTGCTGACCTCGGATGTGCGCTGGCCGTTCGAGGCGATCCAGCGCCAGATAGCCGAGACGTTCGATCTGATCGTGTTCCTCGTCCGTTGCGGCACGCAGCGAGTCGTGGCCGAGATTCTGAGGATCGACGGCTTCGACAGCGCGCAACACCGCTACCTGCACACGATGCTCTATCGAAAGGAGACCACCGATGGCTCGCAACCGCTGTCGTTCGTGGACTGAACGGTTGACTGGCGTTGCCGGCATCGCCGCGTTCGGTCTGTTAGCAGGCGCGGTCGTCGTGTTCTGGGCGCAGCCTGCGTTCGCACAGAGCGCAGCCGCGCCCTGGGAAGCACCGATCTGCATCGTCGCGCGCAGCCTCTCCGGGCCGGTCGCCAAGGCGGTCGCGGTCATCGCCATCGTGATCACCGGCCTGCTGATCGCATTCGGTGAACTGAACGGCGTATTCAAGAGTCTGCTCGGCCTGGTGTTCGGGGTGTCGTTCGCGCTGCTCGCCGACCAGTGGCTCGGATTCATCCGGGCGGGAGCGTCCACCGCCTGTTTCGGTAGCTGAACGAAGCGCTCGATCCGACGCCGATGAGCTACCCTGACGAATATCGACCGCGCGCCACGGTCGTGCGTGCTTCGCTGCTCGAGGTGAAGACGATCGCCGGGGTCGAAGACCGTCTGGCGATACTGAACGCGACCTTCGCGCTGGCGATCGTCATGGGGCTCGGGCTCTGGCCTTACCTGATGATCGCCCTGCTGCTGCACCTGCTCGCCGCACGGCTCACCCGACGCGACCCCTACCTGCGGCGCATCTACGTCCGTTTCGCGCAGCAGGGTGACCGCTACGACCCCTGGCCACGCGTTGCCCCGAAGCGCGCACGGCGTCCACCAGGTTTCGGCCGGACTCTGCTGTGCTGAACCTGCGCCGGTTGCTGCGCAACTATCGGCACGACTCCCGCGGATTCGCCGAACTGGTGCCGTGGATGATCCTGCTCACGCCCGCGCTGGTCCTGAACAAGGACGGTTCGCTGCTGGCGGTGTTCGAAATGCGCGGTGTCGACGCCGAAGGCGTGCCGGTCGTGGAGGTCGATCATCAGGTGCGTGCACTCGAACACGCGCTGCGCAGTTTCGACGAGCGCTTCGCGCTCTGGTGGACTGTCGATCGACGCCGCGTGGCAGCCCCGATCGCCGCGCGCTTCGCAGACCCGGTGTCCGAGCATCTGGATCAACTCTGGTGCCAGGCGTTTGCCGACGCCGCGCAGTTCGCGAACCGGCATACGGTTGCCGTGACCTTTGCGCCGACGGGTGAGACCACAGGCCGCTGGACGCTGTCGCGGCGCGCGTCGTTCGCGCTCGACGCGGCCCGTCTCGATCTGGCCTGCACCCGTTTCGAAGACGCGCTGCGGGCGTTCACCGAAACCTTGCCCGACCTCGGACTGTCCCGGCTCGTCGACGAAGGCCTGCTCGGCCTGCTGCATGACCGCGTGGCCCCGGCAGGGGAGGGCCAGCGCGTGTGCCTGCCCGATCCGCCCTGTTACCTCGACACCTGGCTGCCGGACAACGCGCTGTCGGTGACCGATGATCGACTGCGCTTCGGGCATCTCGATCAGGTCGAGATCGGGGCACTGGCGATCAAGGGTTGGCCCGGATCGACCTGGCCGGGCGCGCTCGATTCATTGCTGTCCACGCCTGGGGAACTGTCGATCGTGCTTGCGTTCAGGTTCGAGCACGCCGAGCGTGCTGCACGACGCATCCGCGACGCTGAGCGCCATCATCGAAATCTGCAGAAGACCTTCACCGCTTATCTGAAGGAAGCGATCACACGCGAAGAGAGCGCGATGGTCAATGAGGGTCGGTTGCGGCTGGCCGCCGATGCGGCCGAAGCGCTCGCCTATCTGACCGCCGAGGGGGGCGCGTTCGGCCATTGCGCGCTGATCGTGTTGACTCGGGGCACGGTCGCAACCGAGCTCGACGTGACTACCCGTGAGGCGGCAAGCCGCCTGCGCCGTGTCGGTTACCTCGTGCTGCGCGAGCGGCTCAATCTGCTCGGCGCATTCAGCGTGTCGATTCCGGGACAGTGGGCGATGTCGCCGCGCTGGCATCTCGTCGCCAACGCGAACCTGGCCGACCTCGCACCGATCCGCAGCCACGACGCGGGCAGCGCGCGCAATGCGCATCTGTCGCAGCAGCTCGGATCCGTCCAGCCGGCGCTGGCACGACTGCCGACCGATGCGCAGACCCCGCTGTTCTTCGACCTGCATGTAGGCGATGTCGGCCACGCGATCGTCCTCGGGCCCAGTGGGTCCGGGAAGTCCGTGCTGATGAACTTTCTGCTCGGCCAGAGCCGGAAGTATCCCGGCTCGCGCGTCATCATCTTCGACAAGAACTACTCGTGCCGGATCGCAACGCTGCTGCAGGGCGGCGCCCATGTCGATGTCGGAAGCGAACACGGAGAAGTGCGGCTCAATCCCCTCGCGTTGCTTCGGGACAAGGGCCAATGGGAATGGCTCGCGGGGTGGCTCGAACTGCTGCTGACCGCGCGCGGCCACGAGATGAGCTCGGACGACGACCGGGCATTGCGGATCGCCCTCGGTCTGCTCGGCGCGCAGCCGCCTGGCGCATGGCAGCTGTGCTCGCTGGTGCCGCTGCTCCCCGGCCAACTTGCTGAAGCGCTGCTGCCGTGGGTCGGAGATGCGCTGCTGGCGCGCTACTTCGATCACTCTACCGATACTTTCTCGCTATCGGATTTCTGCTGCATCGAGATCGGTGAACTGTTTCGTGATGCGCGGCTTGCGTGTGCGTTTCTCGAGTACGCATTTCATCGCCTCGAGCTCGAGCTCGACGGGCGTCCCGCGGTGATCTACGTCGAGGAGGCGTGGTTCATGCTCGGCGAGCCGCGCTTCTGCGCGCGCCTCAACGACTGGCTGCGCACGATGCGCAAGAAGAATGCCGCGGTGGTGCTGGCGACGCAGTCGCTCGACGAGATCGACCGGAGTGCCATCTTTGCGAGCGTCGTCGACAACATTCCGACGCGGATCTATCTGGCCAATCCGCACGCCGGCGCACATCGGCGACTCTACCTCGAGCGCTTTGCCTTGAACGACGTGCAACTCGCGCGCATCCGCGACGCGACGCCGAAGCGCGACTACTACATCACGCAGCCGGGGCGCTCACGGATGGTGAACTGCATGTTCCCGACGCGACTGCTCGCGGCGCTTCGTTCCGATCCGAATGCGCAGCGCATCTTCGCGCGGCACTACGCGGCGCGTGCGCCGGGCTGGGCGTTCGACTATCTCGACGAAGCGGCCGGACCGTGTGCACCCTGAACGCGCACGCGGTCGCCTCGCGGCTCGCGCGCGCCGCGGTCTGGTGCGCAGCGCTGTTGATCCTCGTTCCGGGGTGGCCGGTCGAGGCCGGAGGCGGCGGGCCGGGTGTCGGATCGATCGTCCACGACCCCACCGCCTATCTTCAGCATGTGCGCAACGTGCAGTCGGCGCTGGTGGCCGAAGGGCAGCGCGCGCAACAGTTGCACCAGCAATGGCAATCGCTCCTGGTGCAGGCGCAGCAATACCAGACGATGGTGCGCCAGCTAGCCCGCATTCGTGCCGACGACCTGCTGCCGGCGCGAACGATATCGTTCGACAATGTGCAACGGGTCGCCGATTACGTCCAGCGACTCGAGCAACTCGGTACCTCGCTCGATTCGCTGCGTGCCGAGGCCTTGCGCACGCAGCACGCGCACGCGTTGTCGCGCCTGACCTGGCCCGAGTACGTGGAGCGCGAGCGCGCGGCTGCGTCGCAGCGTCTCGACCGCCAGCGCGAACTGTTCGGCGAGGCCCAGCGTTCGATGCGCAGGGTGGAAGCCGACTATGCCGAAGTGCGCGCGCTGCAGGCGCGCATCCTCGATACCGAGGGGTCGCACCAGGCGTTGCAGATGCTGAACCACCAGATGAGCCTGCTGATCGCGCAGAACGCGGGCGCGCAGGCGCAGCTCGCCGAGCGTGAGGCCCGCGCCGCGCGCGATGCCGTGC
>JACMMK010000021.1 GCA_014379045.1 Burkholderiales bacterium | reverse complement strand
TATCGGCACCCCCGCCGGGGGGCCACGGGATCACCATGCGCACCGGTTTCGACGGGTACGCCTGACCCGGCTGTGCCCGCGCGGTCGACGCGGCCGCACCCAGTGCTAACACGACCGAAGTACCCGCAGCTGCGACGAACGTGGTGACATGCATGAAGGCTTCCCCCTGTGGTGGCCACGCACGCTTCGAGAGGCTTCAACGGATGGCTGAGCCTCTGCCCGCGCGCTTATTCTTCTGCCCTGCCGGGCCCTGTCCGCAAGCGCCTTTGGGGCACGCTGCACGCTGTGCGCACCGGCTGCCGTGCGGCTTTGTCCGTACCAATTGTCCGGTCATTTTAGACGCGGCGGAATTCCGCTGCAACGACTCGAGGGCCCGATCGCCCGACGCACCCAAGCGCCGCGCGCCCGTTCAGCCTGCGCTGCGCCCGAGGACGGCCGCGAAAAATCCATCGGTTCCGTGTCGGTGGGGCAGCAACTCGAGGAACGGGCCGGTATCCAGCGCAATGCCCTGCGCGCGCAGCACTTCGTTGGCGGGGATCAGGGTGAAGGTCGGATTCGCCGCAAGAAAGGACGCGACTAAGTCGCCATTCTCCTCGTCGAGCAGGCTGCAGGTCGCGTAGACCAGCCGGCCGCCGGGTTTGACCAGGCGCGCACTGCTGGCGAGGATCGCAGTCTGCTTGGCCACCATCTCGGCGATCGCGTTCTCGGACTGCCGCCATTTCATGTCCGGATTGCGGCGCAGCGTACCGAGCCCGGTGCACGGCGCGTCGACCAGCACCCGGTCGATCTTGCCGGCCAGGCGCTTTACGCGCGCGTCGGTCTCGCTCTCGAGGACCTGCGGATGGACATTCGACAAGCCGCTGCGCTTGAGGCGGGGTTCGAACGCCTTCAACCGGCGCGCGGACACGTCGAACGCATACAGACGTCCGGTCGACTGCATCAGCGCGCCCAGCGCCAGGGTCTTGCCCCCGGCGCCGGCGCAGAAGTCGACCACCATCTCGCGACGCTTCGGGGCGACCAGCAGCGCGAGCAGCTGACTGCCCTCGTCCTGCACTTCGATCGAGCCCGATTCGTAGAGCGGTTCGCGCCCGAGCGTCGGGCGCCCGTCGATGCGCATGCCGAGCGGCGAATACGGCGTCGCGCGCGCGGTCAGGCCCAACGCGTGCAACCGGCCGAGCGCATCGGGGCGATCGATCTTCATCGGGTTGACGCGCAGATCGAGCGGTGCCGGCTGGTTCAGCGCGCCGACCAGTTGCGCAGTCTCCTCGACACCATGTTTCGCGTGCAGCCGCTGATACAGCCAGTCGGGAATGTCGAGGGCGAGCGCCGGTGGCAGCGACCCCTGATCCAGCGCATGCGAGCGTGCCAGCCATTCGGCGTCGATGCGTCCGATCACCGGTTCCAGGGCGCGTGCGGACAAGCCGTAGATCGAGGTGAGCGCGAGCAGCACGAGGCGGCGCGGCGACGCCGAGGCGGCGGGCGCCGCAGGCAGCACATCGTCGGGGGTCGCCGTCGTCAGCGCGCGCTGCTGCAATGTCCGCCAGCGCCGCAACACCGCGAACATGACCTCGGCGGCAAATGCGCGATCGAGCTGGCCGAGTTCGCGCCGGGTACGGAAAAACTGGTGCAGGATCTGGTCGGCGGGCTGCGCGAACGTTCCCGCGAGGCTGAGGGCCTGGGTCGCGGCATCGATGCGCAGGGGGGTCGGGGCGGGTAGGGCGTCCATCGTCTCAGGCCGGAAAAGTGGAAAGGGGCGCTGCAACGGCCACGGCGACACGGCATCGGCGTGCCGCGCCGCGCCGGGTTACCCCCGCGCAGCGGCGTGCTGCAGAGCTGTTCGACACGGACTCGCGCAGCTCAATCGTTTGCTACGTGCACCGTATCGACGTTCGCACTGGTGACGCGTCCGTTCCGGTCGGTCCAGCGGATGCGCACCGGCAGGAACGGTCGATCGACCGCCAGCCAGATATCGTAGCCCTCGTCATCCGGTTGCGTACGCACGCGCCGCAGATGCCATGCGCGCCAGGCCCCGCCCGGCGTATCGATCAGGTCGTCGGTGACGCGCTCGTACGACTGCAGGGACAGACGTCGTCCGGTTGTCAGTTGCAGTTCGCGCCGACCCTCGGCGATCGGCACGAAGGCAAACTGCAGGATCAGCGACAGCGTGTCCTGCGCGCCGTTGACCAGCGTCGCGGTCTGGGTGGCATCCGGATAGCCGAAGGTCAATTGCTTCGCGGCCCAGTCGAAGCGCGCGAACTCGTTGCGCGCGTTCGCGCCGCGATCCATCTGGAACGCGTCGGGGCGCAGACCGTCGGGGGTGATTCGACCCTGGCTCAGCTGCGTCACGCGAACGCGTCGCAGCAGGCCGACCAGTCCCGTGGTCTGCGCGCTCAGGGTCAACCAGTAGGCGCTCTCACTGGCTTCCCACGCGTACACCGCGCGTCCGATCGGTGTCGGCGGCTCGCCGATGGTCACCGCGTACTCGAGCCTGCCGTGGCGCGGAAAACGGATGGTGCCGGGCGGCGCTTCGGTGGCGACCGCCGCGGTCGATTCGGGGCTCGGCGCGATCGGTGGCGGCGTTGGCGCGACGACCGGGGCGGGCTCAGACGTGTCACCGCCCGAAGTCGGGGTCGGCGCGGGTATC
>JACMMK010000179.1 GCA_014379045.1 Burkholderiales bacterium | reverse complement strand
TAGACGTCATCGCGGGTCAGTCGCTTCGAGATCACCGGGATACCGAGTTCCGTGGCGAGCTGGATGATCGCGTCGCGCGTGATGCCGATCAGCGCCGAGGTGAGTTCGGGCTCGTACAGCTTGCCGTCCTTGACGATGAACAGGTTTTCCCCCGAGCCTTCGGCGACGAATCCGTCGACATCCAGCAGCATCGCTTCGTCGTAGCCGTCCTGCGTCGCTTCCAGATTGGCGAGAATCGAGTTCGCGTACGTCGCGGAGAATTTCGCACGCGCCATCGTCACGTTCACGTGGTGGCGTGCGAACGACGAGGTCTTGACGCGGATGCCCTTCTCGAGGCCCTCGGGCCCGAGGTAGGCACCCCACGGCCAGGCCGCGATCGCGACGTGCACGCTCGCGCCCTTCGGCGACACGCCCATCTTCTCCGAGCCGTAGAACGCGATCGGTCGCACGTAGCACGATTCGAGCTGGTTCTCGCGTACCACTTCGCGACACGCTTCCATCAACTGCTCACGGGTGTAGGGCAGCTGCATCAGATAGATGTGCGCCGAATTCGACATGCGCTCGATGTGTTCGCGCAGTCGGAAGATCGCGGTGCCCTGATCGGTCTTGTACGCCCGAATGCCCTCGAATACCGACAGTCCGTAGTGCAGCGAGTGCGTCAGCACATGGGTATTCGCGTCGCGCCAGGGCACGAGCTTGCCGTCGTACCAGATCAATCCATCGCGGTCGGACATCGACATGACAATCACCTAGAAAGAATGCGGCGGCACGCGCAAACGATCGAACGTTCGTTGCCTCGCCGCCGTGGTTTGCGTTGTTGCCGGAGATCGTGAACCGCCGGTAGGCGCCGCTCGAAACCGTCGGCCAAGGCAGTCGATTGTAGCGGAATGGGGGTAGGGCATCCTTGGACCGTGGCGCGGCGATGGCAAGGCATCCCGACACGTTTCGCACCGACGCCTGCGGGCGCGAGCCAGGTGTGCGGGCCTCCCGTCGAAGCCTGCAGCGTCGGCCTATGGCAGCTTGACCTGTCGCGAGGGTTGATGCAACCATCCGCCGGCGCGTCGCGCAGTCCACCACCCGCGCGGCAGGCGTGCGATGCGTTCGCCGTCAGTTTCGCCCGCCAGTTCCGCCAATTTGCTGCGGGGCGCGGTCGGAACGCGCGAGGCGAAGCTCGAGGAGATGTCGTGAGGAGTCTGGGCGGCGTGCTGCAACGCGCTGGCAAGGCGGTCGTCAAGGAGACCGACAGCGACGAACTCAAGCTGCAGAAGACGCTCGCGATCCTCGCCTGCGGGCTGATGATTTTCGCCGCCGGCCTGTGGATGGTGATCTACACGGCACTCGGCATCCGCTTCGAGATCCTGGTGCCGCTCGGATTCCAGCTGGTGTCGGCGGGCACGCTGGTCTACTTCCTGAAGACCGGGGATTTCGTCGGCTTCCGGTTCGCGCAGGTGTCGCTGTACCTGTTCGTGCCGTTCATCATGCAGTGGGGAATGGGCAATTTCGTCACCGCGTCGGCGGTGATGCTCTGGGCACTGCTGGCACCGATCGGCGTGATGGTCCTGCACGGGCCGCGCGAATCGATCCCGTGGTTCATCGCGTACATCGTGCTGACCGCGGTGTCGGGATTCTTCGACTATTTCATCTCGTACGGCAGCGACTACGGCCTGCCGATGCATACGATCGCGGTGTTCTTCGTCCTCAACTTCGCCGCGATATCGACGATCGTCTACCTGCTGATCAGTTACTTCGTGCGCGAACGCCAGCGGCTATCGAACGAACTGAACCACTCGCACTCGCTGTTGCTCGAAGAGCAGGGCAAGTCCGAACGATTGCTGCTCAACATCCTCCCCGCGCGCGTCGCCGAGCGGTTAAAGCGACAGGACTCGGTGGCCGATGGCTATGCCGATGTCACCGTCATCTTCGCCGACATCGTGAACTTCACCGGCGTGTCGGAAGAACTCGCCCCCGGTGACGTGATCTACCTGCTGAACGAACTCTTCACCGGGTTCGATGGGTTCTCCGCGCAGCATGGCATCGAGAAGATCAAGACGATCGGGGACGCCTACATGGCGGCGGGCGGGCTGAACGCGCACACCTCGGACTACACCGCGGCGGTGGGCGAGGTGGCGCTGCAGATGCTCGCCTTCATGCGCGATCGCCATACCCCCAACGGCGCCCCGCTCGGCCTGCACATCGGCATCGCCACCGGCCCGGTCGGGGCCGGGGTCATCGGCAGCACGAAGTTCGTCTACGACCTGTGGGGGAACACGGTCAACGTGGCGAGCCGGCTCGCGTCCAATGCCGAACTCGGGCAGGTGTCTGTCGACGAGACCACCTACAAGCGGCTGCGCGGGCGCTACCGATTCGAGGGGCCTGCGTTCGTCGCAGCGAAGGGTAAAGGGCAGATCACCTCGTACTTCCTCACCGGAAAGTTGCTGACCACGGAGCGCGTGCCTGCGTAATCGACGCGGCCGCGCTTGCCGCGACTCGCCCGGCGACAGCAAGCTTCGGAGTGCGAGCCGCGCGCCAGACGGGGATAGTGCGGGCTTCCCGTCCTCGATCGAACGCCCGAATGCCGCCGCCGCGCCTTGCCATCCCGTTTCAGGACACCGCGGTTCACGACGTCGCGGTCGACCACACCGCCGTTCACGACGCGACCGAGCCCGACGCAGGCGCCAGCCCGTCCCGCGGCCCGGGGCGGGACGACGGGGCCATCGACCCCGTACGTCGCCGCCATCT
>JACMMK010000178.1 GCA_014379045.1 Burkholderiales bacterium | reverse complement strand
TGACGGGATCGACGTAGCCGAGTCGGGCTCGCTCATCGTCCCCGTGAAGCCATTCGAGCAGGCACAGTGGAGAGGGACGATGAGCCCGCGAGGCCCGCGGCGAGGGACCCGTCACCTGCAAGGTGACGGGATCGACGTAGCCGAGTCGGGCTCGCTCATCGTCCCCGTGAAGCCATTCGAGCAGGCACAGTGGAGAGGGACAATGAGCCCGAAGCCCTGCCCGCGTCACTGCCCCGGCGACGCCTCGGGCACGCGCGCGAGCAGCAACGGCACCGATCTTCCGCCCACGCTCACGGTGCCGATCAGCCGGTCGCGCTCGACCCGTGCGACGAACTGCACGCGCGTCGTGTCGTCCGGCGCGCTCTGCACCCACTCGAAGGCGAGTTCGTCGCCGCGCAGCCGGAGTCGCTCGATACCGATGAAACGGCCGTCGCGCAACGCGCCCCCTTCGACGATCTGAAAGGTCTGCGTGAGCTTCAGGTCGATCGTGAACGGCGCGACCGGGCCCGGTGCTGCAGCCGGCATCGGGCCCACCTTGCCGCGCCAGTGCCCACCGACCTCCGCCGGCACGACCCACAGGTGGATCGCCCGCTCGTCGAGCACCTGCCGTTCGTCGGGCAACCAGTCGGCCATCGTGAACAGATGCGACACCACGCGCGTCCCCGGCGGCAGCGCGAGCAATGCCGGACGCAGCTTCAGATTGAGCGCGTTGGTGAGGAACAGCGTGACCACGGTCGCGTCGCGAAAGTCGTAGGCGAACAGATCTCCCTGCACGAAGCGCACGCGCTCGGACACGCCGGCGCGGGCCGCCAGATCGCGCGCGAGCGCCACCATGCCGGGACTGAACTCCACGCCGACCGCACGTGCACCGAACGCCGATGCAGCAGCGATCGGAATGCGCCCATCGCCGGAGCCGAGATCGACGACGCGATCGGCCGGCCCGACCCGCGCGATCTCCAGCATCCGCAGCGTGATTGCCGTCGGGGTAGGCAGCCAGACGACGTCGCGTCCTTCCTGTCCCAGCACCGGCTTGAAACCCTTCATTGCCGGCGCCTCCCCCGGGTCCGGGGGCTGCACCGGTACGGCGTCTGCGGCCAACACCGGAGCGCTGCGGTGGAGGAACAGCGAAACCCCGCTCACCCCTGCGCAAGCGATCGCCACGACCAGCCCCCGGCGCACGTGCAGCGTCCGGTCGCCCACTCGCAATGACGCGCACGCGCACCCGCTTCTGCGAACTTCCTGCCGTCCTTCGATCGAACGAAAACGCATCGACCGATAGTAGTCGACCGCTGCGCGCGCCGGGGCGATCGTGTTCCCCATTGGGCCGCCGACGGCGTGCGTCGGCCAGGTCGGTGACGCCCCCGCGACAAATGTAATCCCACGCGTCGATACTTCGCGGGTCACTCAATCCAGCCTGCATGCCGAACATCCGCAAAGTCACCGAGCATTCGTCGCAACCGCTGCGCCCGGCCAGTCGGTTCGGCAAGGACGGCGTACTGCGGGTCGACTACCGCGCGATGCTCGTGCTCGCCGCGCCGCTGTTCCTGAACAGCTCGGTGCAGGCCGTGCTCAATCTGACCGACACCTGGTTCATCGGTCGCATCTCGACCGAGGCGACCGCCGCGATGGGCGCGATCTACTGGTTGATCCTGGGGGCGGTGTTCCTGCTCGGCGGCGTCGGCATGGGCGTGCAGACGCTGGTCGCGCAGCACTACGGTGCAGGACGCAAGCACGATGCCGCGCGTTCCTTGTGGACCGGCCTGTGGGTGGCGCTTGCCATCGCGCCCGCGTTCGTCGCGCTGGCGTGGGCCGGGGGCCCGATACTGCGCCCGTTCGAACTGCCTGAGCCGATCGAGACCTATGCACTCGAGTACTGGTGGCCGCGGATGATCGGCGCGCCTCTGGGGGTCGGACTGTGGGCGGTCTCGGGTTTCTTCAACGGCATCGGCCGCACCCGCCTCACGCTCATATTGATGATCGAGGTGGCGGTGTTGAACGCGCCCTTGAACGAACTCTTCATGTTCCACTTCGGCTGGGGCGTGGCCGGCTCGGCGTGGGCCACCAACGTCGCGTTGGTCGTCGGAATCGTGACCGCGCTGGGCTTGTTCCTTTCGCGCGGAATACGGCATGAATACGGCTCCGCGTTGCACTGGCGTCCCGACCTGGCGCGCATCGGTGCGCTGCTCGCGCTCGGCCTGCCGATCGGCGTAGCGATCTCGGTCGACGTGATCGGTGCGGCATTGTTCCAGATCATGCAGGTGCAGCTCGGCGCAATCGACGGGGCGGCCACCCAGATCGTGATGATGCTGACCTCGCTCGCGTTCATGCCGGCGGTCGGGATCGGCCTGGCCGGCACCACGCTCGTCGGCCAATCGATCGGCAGTGGCGACCGCGACTGGGCGGCGCGCGTCGGCAATGCCACGATCGGGCTCTCGGTGATCTACATGGGCGCCGTGGGTTTGCTGCTGGCCGTTGCCGGCCCCTGGCTGATCCCGCTGTTCGTCGCGCGCGAGGATCCGAACTTCGTCGCCACGGTGACGCTCGCCACGAGTCTGATCTGGATCGCGGCGATCTATCAGGGGTTCGACGCGCTGCACCTGGGCAGTTCGTTCTGCCTGCGCGGTGCAGGTGATACGCGGTTCGCGGCACTCGCACTGCTGGTCCTGTCCTGGGGGCTGTTCGTGCCGCTCGCGCACACGCTGACCTTTGCGCCGGGCCAGGGCTGGGTCGAAGGCGTGCCGTTGCTCGGACTCGGTGCGGTCGGCGGCTGGATCGCCATCACGCTCTACATCGGCACGCTGGGCATCACGCTGTTGCTGCGTTGGCGATCGGGAGCCTGGCGCCGGATCCAGCTTTGATTCTTTGGACCGAGTTGCGCGGACCTACTCCGCCTTTGCGCCAGAGTCGCGCACGACCTGCGCCCACCGTTTCGACTCGTCGCGCTGGAACCGGTCGAACTCGGCGGGCGAGCTCGCCACCGGCGTGCCGCCGAGTTGCACGATGCGTTCGCGCACGTCGGGCAACGCGACGATGCGTTGCACTTCGGTCGCATAGCGCGCCACGATGGACTCGGGCGTCTTCGCCGGCAGCCAGAGGCCGTACCAGGTGCCGGTGACCATGTCCTTGAAGCCGGCCTCGGCGACCGTCGGCACATCGGGCAACAACGGCGAGCGCTGCTCGGCGGTGATCGCCAGCGCACGCAGCCGGTTCGCCTTCACCAGTTCGACCACCGGCGGCAGACTGTTGAACATGAACGGGATGTAACCGGCCATCAGATCGGCGAGCGCCTGCGCCTGCCCCTTGTACGGGACGTGCACGACCTTCGTGCCGGTGACGCTGCCGAACAGCTCGGCGGTGAGATGCGTCGAAGAGCCGGCGCCGGAGGAACCGAAGCTCAACTCCCCCGGACGCTTCTTCGCCAACGCGACGAAATCCTTCACGCTCTTCGCCGGCAGCGACGGCGTGACGACGAGCAACAATGGCGAGGTAGAGACCACGGTGACCGGCGCCAGGTCGCGCAACGGGTCGTAGCTCATCTTCGGGAACAGCGCCGGCGTGATGACATGGATCGACGCGCTGACCAGTGCGGTGTAGCCGTCGGGCGCACTGCGCGCGACCACCTCGGTGCCGATCATGCCGCTCGCGCCGCTGCGGTTGTCGACCACTACCTGCTGACCCCACGCCTCGCCCAGGCGCTGCGCGAGGATGCGCGCAGTGACATCGACCGGACCCCCGGCGGCGAACGGCGCGATGATGCGGATGGGCTTCACCGGAAACGCGGCGCCGCCCGCCTGCGCGAATGCGCCCGGTCCTGCGAGCGCAGACATCAGCGCGGCGCCGATCGACACACCGCTCACGGCAACGGTCCTGACCACGCAAGGGCAATCGACGGGGCGCGACATCGTTATCTCCGGCAGACGCCCGACACGCGCCGGACAGGACTTGCATGATACAAGCGATGCCGGACACCCCGTTCCCCTGCTGCGTACGTGCGTCGCACACCGGCAGCCATCGGAGACTCGACACGGATGAGTGAAGCGATCGAACGCAAAGGCTGGGGCGGCAAGACGGTATACGGGGCCCGGGTGGGCATCCTGATGCTCGACACGCAGTGGCCACGGCCCCCCGGCGACACCGGCAATGCCCTCACCTGGCCATTCCCCGTGATGTACAAGGTGATCCCCGGTGCGACCGCGCGCGTGGTGATCCACGAACAGGGCAAGGGACTCGGACCGGGCTTCCTGAAGGCGGCCCAGGAACTCGTCGACGAAGGTGCCGATGGCATCACCACCACCGGCGGGTTTCTCGCGATCTTCCAGAAGGAACTCGCCGCGCACGTGAACGTGCCGGTGGCGAGTTCGTCGCTGATGCAGATCACGCTGGTCGAACGCCTGTTGCCGCCAGGCAAGCGCGTCGGTGTGCTTTCGGTGCACGGCGATCGCATCACGCCCGACCATTGGGATGCGGTCGGCGCAGCTCACGACACCCCGGTGATCGGCACCGAAGGCGGCCGCGAATTCACCCGGGTGATGCTCGGTGACACGCCCGACATCGACTACGCGCTCGCCGAGCAGGACATTCTCGACGCCGGCGCCGAACTGCTGCGCAGGCATCCCGAGGTCGGCGCGATCGTGTGCGAGAACCACAACATGGGTCCGTACGCAGCCGCGCTCAACCGGCACCTGCGGGTGCCGATCTTCACCGTCTACACCTTCGTCACCTGGTTTCAGGCCGGCCTGCAGCCGCGCGATTTCGGCTGGCCGGGGAGTGCCACACCGACGCTGTGGCGCGAACGGTGACCACGCCGTCGTCGTGAGCCGAACGTGACCTGCAGGAAAAGCGGCGAAAAACGATGAGCGCGCTTCGTGCGCTCGATGACTTCGGCCTGCGCGGACGCGTGGTCGCGATCG
>JACMMK010000020.1 GCA_014379045.1 Burkholderiales bacterium | reverse complement strand
TACAAGAGTCCGGCGATCGCCGAACCGCTTGCGCACCTCGCGCGCCATCTCGCCGCGCGCGGTGTCGAGGTGTTGATCGACCGGTTGACCGCGGCCCATGTGGGCAGCGATGCGGCCGGGGCGCTGTCGCTCGACGAGATCGGACGGCGCGCGGGGCTGGCCGTGGTGCTCGGCGGCGACGGCACGATGCTCAACATCGCACGCACGCTCGCACCGTTCCGTGTGCCTTTGGTGGGGGTCAACCAGGGCCGGCTCGGGTTTCTCACCGATCTGTCGGTCGACCATATGGTGAGCGCGATCGATGCCATCCTCGACGGCAAGTATCTTGCCGAGTCGCGGATGCTGCTTGAAGCGACGATCGAGCGCCCGCTCAACGGCACCGACCCGGTGACGGTGCTGGCGTTCAACGATGTGGTGATCAGCAAGGGGGAACGCGGTGGCATGATCGAGTTCGACGTGCGCGTCGACGATCAGTTCGTCAGCAGTCTGCGCGCCGACGGGCTGATCATCGCCTCGCCGACCGGTTCGACCGCGTACGCCCTGTCTTCGGGTGGGCCGATCGTGCATCCGTCGCTGGCGGTGATCGGGCTGGTGCCGATCTGTCCGCACACGTTGTCGAACCGGCCGATCATCGTCGGGGCGAACTCGAGGATCGAGCTGCGCATGTGCGTCGCCGGCGAAGCGATCGTGCGTTTCGACAGCCATTCCGACGCGATGATGGGTGCCGACGATGTGCTGCGCGTGCGCCGCTCCGATCACGACGTGATGCTGCTGCACCCGAGCGACTACGACTACTTCCACATGCTGCGCGAGAAGTTGAAGTGGAGCGAAACGCTGTAGGGGCCGCGCCTGCGCCGCAGCCGGCGCTGCGCGCGCTGTCGATCCGCGATTTCGTGATCGTCGACCGGCTCGACCTCGAATTCGACGCAGGCTTCACCGCGCTCACCGGCGAGACCGGCGCCGGCAAGTCGATCCTGGTCGATGCGCTCGGGCTGCTTCTCGGCGACCGTGCCGAAGCCGGGGTCGTACGGGCCGGGACCGAACGCGCCGAGCTCTCGGTGGAGTTCGACGTCTCCGGGCACCCTGACGTGGCGGCCTGGCTAGGCGAGCACACGCTGGCCGACCGCGATGCCGGCGCCTGCCTCGTGCGCCGCGTGATCGATGCCGGCGGGCGCTCGCGCAGCTTCATTAACGGCCGGAGTGTCGCGCTCGGACAGCTGCGCGAACTGGGCGAGCAGCTGGTCGACATTCACGGTCAGCATACCCACCAGTCGCTCGCCCGGGCGGCCGAACAGCGCGCGATCGTCGACGCTTTCGGCGGCCATGCCGACCTGGTGCGGCAGGTGTCGGTTGCCTGGCAGCACTGGCACGCGGCAGCCGGCGCGCGCATCGATGCAGAACGCGACCGTGCGCTGCTGGCTTCACGCCGTGAGGAGCTCGCGTGGCAGACCGCGCAACTGGCGACGCTGGATTTCGATGCGAACGACTGGCAGGCGGTCAATGCAGAGCACGCGCGGCTGGGCAACGCCGCGTCGCTGATCGAATCGGCCGAATTCGCGCTCGACGCCTTGAACGAGGGTGAAGCGGCCGCGCTGGTGCAGGTGGGCGCCGCGCTGGCGCGCCTGCGCGACACCGCGGCGATCGATGGCGAAGCCGAAGCGGCCCTCGAGCTCGTCGGCAGCGCCGAGGCGCAATTGAAAGAAGCCGCGCGAGCACTGCGCCACTACCGCGACCGACTCGATATCGACCCGGTACGGCTCGCCGAGCTCGATGCGCGAATCCAGGCGGTGCAGGACGCCGCGCGCCGGTTTCGCGTGCCGCCGGCGGAGCTCGGTGACCTGCGCCAGCGGCTTGAGCGTGAAATGCTCGCGCTCTCCCAGTCTGCCGACCCGACCGTACTGGCGGTGCGCGCCGACTCACCCTGGAAAACGGCGCAGGAATTTGTTGACGATGCAAAGAGGCGCCCGGGTGTCATCAACTACGG
>JACMMK010000177.1 GCA_014379045.1 Burkholderiales bacterium | reverse complement strand
GCGCCCGCTCAGGCCGACTTCGGCGAGTGCGGCGGCGACGTCGCTCGCGTCGATCGTCAGGCCCGCGACGCCTGCCGAAAAGGCGAGGTTCTCGGCGGCGGTGAAATCGTCCTTGATCGCGGGCGCGTGACCGAGGTAGCAGAGATCGGCAAAGAATTCGTCGCCGAGTTGCGCCGTCGACTTGCCGCCCCATCGGATGTCCCCGGCTTCCTGCCGTACGAGGCGCGCGAGGATGCGCAACAGCGTCGTCTTGCCCGCGCCGTTGCGGCCGGTCACCTGCAGCATTTCACCGGCTGCCACCGCAAACCCCAGGTCGGCGAACAGCGGCCGATCGCCGCGGGTGGCGGCGAGGGCGATGACTTCGAGCAACGGCGCCTCCGGCAGATGATGGGCTTTTCGTCGGAGGATTCTATCGACTTTGCGCTGCCGCTCACGGGCAGACGATTGCCCGCACACCCAGCGCCGACCGTTGACATCGCGTCGGCAGATCAATGACCGCCGTGGCTTTCCCGAGTGCGGCGCAACGATCGCGGCCGACGCCGCCGCCGCGCTCCGGACAACCACGGTCGCGCTCCCGGCCAACTCGACCATTGCAGCGCCTGTTACCTTAGGACGCATGAACCTGGTCAGATCGCCGCACGGCCATCGATGATGGCGAGTTTCGCTGCGCTTGTCGCGGAGGTACGGGCCTGTACGGTCTGCGCGACCTTTCTGC
Source organism: Burkholderiales bacterium (assembly GCA_014379045.1). Taxonomy (GTDB): domain Bacteria; phylum Pseudomonadota; class Gammaproteobacteria; order Burkholderiales; family CAIKXV01; genus CAIKXV01. Next base: position 11,573 of record JACMMK010000177.1, on the reverse strand, counting down.
CGCTTGGCCCGCGTCCGGTGCTGCAGGCGCATCCCTCGGCGCGAATATTGATCGTCGGGCAAGCGCCGGGCAGGAAAGTGCATGCGTCGGGCATCCCGTTCGACGATGCCAGCGGCGACCGGCTCCGCGGATGGCTGGGCATGTCGCGCACGACCTTCTACGACGCCCGAAAGGTCGCGATGCTGCCGATGGGCTTCTGCTTTCCGGGCACAGGGTCTTCCGGCGATCTGCCTCCCCGACCGGAATGCGCGCCGCTCTGGCGACACAGACTGCTTTCGACCCTGAAGCGGGTCGAACTCACCCTGGTCATCGGACAGTACGCGCAGTCGTACCATCTGCCGGATGCAGGCACATCGCTGACCGCCGTCGTCGAGGGTTGGCGCCGGCATGCGCCTGGCGTCGTTCCGCTCCCCCATCCGAGCCCGCGCAACAATTTATGGCTTAAGCGCAATCCCTGGTTCGAGCTCGACCTCGTCCCTGCGCTCAGGGACAGCGTCGCCGAAGTGCTTGCTCGCTCGAGTGCATCATCGTGATCCACGGCCGCCGAGCCGCAAATCAGGAACCGACATGATCAGTATCGCTCCCCGCAACGTGTTCTGGCTGTGTGGCGTCCTGCTGTTCGCGGGCGCGCCGATCGCAACCGCGCAAGGACCGTCTTCGAAAGCGCTGCGCCTGATCGTGCCTTATCCCGCAGGCGGCGGTACCGATGCGCTGGCGCGCACGCTGGCGCCCGAGATCGCCGAGGTACTCGGTCAGCCGGTGATCGTCGACAATCGTCCCGGCGCCAACGGCATCATCGGCAGCGACGCCGTGGCGCGCGCGAAGCCGGACGGGAGCACGCTGCTGCTCACCATCGCCACCCATGCGATCAATCCGCTGCTGTATTCGAAACTGCCCTACGACACCGATACCGACTTCGTGCCGGTGACGCTCATCGCCGAGTATCCGTTCGTGCTGGTGGTGAATCCGGCGTTGCCGGTCAAGAGCGCGAAGGAGTTGATCGCGCTCGCACGCAAGCGCCCGGGTGCGATCGCGTATGCGTCGTCTGGCAACGGCAGCGGCCCGCATCTGGGCATGGAGCTGTTCGCCTCGATGGCCGGCGTCGAGATGATCCATGTGCCGTACAAAGGCGCGTCACCCGCAACCACCGACCTGCTTGGCGGGCAAGTGCAGGCGATGCTCAACAACTTTCTCGCATCGGCCTCGCTGATCCGCGCAGGACGTTTGCGGCCGCTCGCGGTGACCGGCGCCAGGCGCTCGCCTGCGATGCCCGAGTTGCCGACGCTGGCTGAATCCGGACTGCCGGGCTACGACGTGAACGGCTGGTACGGCTTGCTCGCCCCGCGCGGTACCACTGCTGCGGCGGCGGTCCTGTTGCAGGAAGCGGTCGCGAAAGCACTGCGCCGACCGGCGGTGGCCGAGCGCCTCGCGGTCGATGGCGCGTTGGCGGTGGCCAACACGCCGGCGGCGTTCACGAAGTACCTGCAGGTCGAAACCGACAAGTGGGCCAAGGTCATCAAGCGCGCGGGGCTCAAGCCCGAGACGCTCTAGCCTGGAGGGCGCGCGCGATGCCGATCTTCGAGCGTACCGGCGAACCCGATCTGCACTATGTCGTCGACGATTTCACCGACCCGTGGCGCGAGGCACCGACGCTGATCCTGCAGCACGGCAACGGACGCTCTGCAGCGTTCTGGTATCGCTGCGTGCCCTATCTCGCGCGCTTCTATCGCGTCGTGCGCCCGGACATGCGCGGGCTCGGCGGCTCGCCGGGCGGCTTCGACCTCCATCGCGAGATGACGGTGCCGCAGCTGATCGAGGATCTTGCAGCGCTGATCGCGCATGTCGACGCGCGCCCAGTGCATTTCTGTGGCGAATCGTTGGGCGGGATTCTCGGGCTCGCCGTGGCGGCGTTGCATCCGACGCTGCTGCGCACGCTGACGCTGGTCGCCACACCGGTGTTCATCAACGACACGATGAAGCAGAGCTATGCACTGGGTCGCGGTTCGCGCGTCGAGGCGATGCGCGAACTGGGGGCGGCGAAGTGGGTCGACACCACCAATCGGTCGACACGTTTTCCGCCCGACACCGAAGAGGGCCTGCTCGCCTGGTATGCGCAGACCTTTGCCGGCAACGATTTCGAGGTGCAGTTGCGGCTGGTCGAGCTGGTCAACGAAGCGAACGCGCAGGAATTTCTGCCGAAGGTGACGCTGCCGGTGCTCGGACTGTATCCCGAAGCAGGGCCGATCACCGATGCCGAGCAGGAGCGGCTGCTGGCTGCGAGCCTCGTCGACTTCCGGATCGCACGCTTGCCGACGCGGTATCACATGGTTCACATGATTCATCCGGCGACCTGCGCGCGGCGGCTGCTCGCATTCATCGCCACGCACGATGGCATCGACATCGACGAGACCTGAGGCGCCCAGGCCCGCGGGCTCGCAAATCGAGAACACGTCCAGGGACGCGTCACCCGAAACGTTATCGCAGACGACGAGTTCGGCACGAGGAGCAACCTATGGAACAGTCGCTGGACACGCGCGCCGCCACGCTGACCAAGCGCTTCTGCACGCATCTGGCTGCGACGACATGGCAGTCGCTATCGCCCGCCGCGCGGCGCGAGTGCCGGCGCGGCGTACTCGACTGGCTCGGCTGCGCGCTTGCGGGCAGCACACACCGTGAGGTGGACGTCCTGCTGTCGGTGTACGGCGCAGCAGGGGGACGCGCACAGGCGACCGTGCTCGGGCGCGACCTGCGCCTCGGCGTGCTCGAAGCGCCGGTGGTCAACGGCCAGATGGGCCATCTGCTCGACTACGACGACACGCACATGGGCGGCGTCGTGCTGCATGCTAGCTCTCCGGTGCTGGCGGCGTTGTTCGCACTCGCCGAGCGCAAGCAAGTATCGGGCGCCGCGTTGATGCTCGCCTACGCCGTCGGCTTCGAAGCGGGCGTACGCGTCGGCCGCACCGCGCCCGACCATCACGACGGCGGGTGGCATCTGACCGGCACCCTGGGCACGATCGCGGCCGGCGCCGCTGCGAGCAGGCTGCTCGGGCTCGATGCGCAGCAGACGACCTATGCGCTTGCGATCGCGGCCACGCAGGCGGCGGGCATGCAGCAGAACCGCGGCACGATGTGCAAGTCGTTCCACGCGGGCAAGGCCGCATCGAATGGGGTGCTCGCCGCGCTGCTCGCCGAGAAAGGCTTCGACGGCACGCAGGAGATCGTCGAAGGGGGCAAGGGCTTCGGACGGATATACAGCCGGCGTGCCGATCCCGATGCGCTGCTCGCCGATCTCGACGGGCCGTGGATGATCGAGAGCAACGGTCACAAGCCGTACGCCTGTGGCGTGCTGCTGCATCCGCTGATCGATGCGATGGTCGAGATTCGCCGCCGCTGTTCGCTCGATCCGGCCGAAGTGTCGAAGATCGAGCTGACCGTGCATCCGCTGGTACTGTCGATCACCGGGGTGTCGGAACCATCGACGGGACTGCAGTCGAAGTTCAGCTTTCGACACTCGGCCGCGGTCGCTTTCATCGACGGCAATGCGAGGGTCGCGCAGTACACGGACGCGAAGGCGAACGATCGCAGGATCGTCGCGCTGAGGCGCACCGTGACGGCGCGAGGCGACGCATCGATGGGAAAGGATGAAGCGCGAGCGGTGCTCACTGCCGGGGGCGAGCGGCACGAGGTGCATGTGCCGCACGCGAGCGGGACGACGGCGAAGCCGATGACGGACGAGGCGATCGAAGCGAAATTCGTTGCGAATGCGGCGCCGGTGATCGGCGCGGCGCGGGCGCAGGAGGTGATCGCGCTGGTCGAGCGGTTGGACGACCTCGCGGATGCCAGGGTCGTGGTGAATGCGGTGGCGAAGTCGGCACCAGCTAGGCATTCCGCATCCGCGCCGGGCGGGCCACAATACTTGCCAGCGGACGGGAAGGACTCGCGATGATTACGCTGGGCAGCGATATCGGCGGTACGTTCACCGACTTCGTCGAGGTCGACGAGGCCACCGGTCGGGTCGAGGTCTACAAGTGCCTGACCACGCCGGATGACCCGTCGCGTGCGATCGACGAGGGCGTGCGCGCACTGTGCGAACGCCAGCAGCGCAGCGCTGCCGCGATCGACGCGATGGTGCACGGCACGACGCTGGTGATCAACGCGGTGATCGAACGCAAGGGCGCCAGGACGGGCCTGATCACCACCCGCGGCTTCCGCGACGTGCTCGAGATCGGACGCGAGAAGCGCTTCGATGCGTACGACCTGCAGATCGAATTCCCGGTCCCCCTGGTGCCACGCTACCTGCGGATGGAAGTCGACGAGCGGCTGCACGCGAGCGGGCAGGTGCTGGTGGCGCTGGACGAGGCCAGCGTGAAGGCCGCCGTGTCGGTGCTCGTCGCGGAGGGCTGCGAGTCGATCGCGGTCTGCCTGCTGCACGCCTATCGCAATCCGGCGCACGAGCAGCAGGTGCGTGCCGTGATCGCACGGATGGCCCCCGACTTGCCGGTCAGCCTGTCGAGCGAGGTGCTGCCGGAGCAGAAGGAATACGAACGCACCACCACGACGACACTGAACGCCTACGCGAAACCGGTGGCTTCGCGCTATCTGGCGCGGCTCGAGGACCGTGTCGCCGCGCAGGGCTTCGCCGGTGAGCTGCTGATGATGCTGTCGAACGGCGGCATCAACTCGGTGGCCTTTGCGCGCGAGTTCCCGGTACAGGTGATCGAATCCGGGCCGGCCGCGGGCACGCTGGGTGCCGCGTACTTCGCGCGCCTCGCGCAACTCGACAAGGTGCTGGCGTTCGACATGGGCGGCACGACCGCCAAGCTGGGGCTGGTCGAGCAGGGCAGGGCGCTGCGCACGAACGACTTCGAGGTCGCCCATGTGCATCGGTTCAAGCGCGGCAGCGGTATCCCGGTGCGCATTTCCGTCGTGGATCTGATCGAGATCGGCGCGGGCGGGGGGAGCATTGCGCGGCGCACGCCGGTCGGGACGCTACAGGTGGGGCCGGAGAGCGCTTCCGCGGTGCCCGGTCCCGCCTGCTACGGACAGGGCGGTCAGCACCCGACGGTGTCCGATGCCGATCTGGTGCTCGGCTATCTCGATGCAGACCACTTCCTCGGTGGCCGCATGAAGCTCGACCGCGACGCGGCCGTGCGCGCGCTCGAGGCCGAGATCGCCGGCCCGCTGGGCATCTCGGTCGAGCAGGCCGCCTACGGCGTGCACGCGATCGTCAACGAGAACATGGCCTCGGCCGCCAAGTCGTATGTGAGCGAGCGCGGCGAGAACCCGAAGTCCTGCGCGCTGGTTGCCTTCGGTGGCGCCGGTCCGGTGCATGCCTGCGACCTCGCGCTGCGCTTGGGCATCGACACCGTGCTGATTCCGCCGCGCGCGGGCGTCGCCGCTGCGTTCGGGATGATCGTCGCGCCGGTCACCTACGATGCGGTGCGCTCGCATCGTCTACTGCTGCGCGACCTGACGTCGGCACTGCTCGAGTCGATCCGCGTCGAGATGGCGGGCGAATGCCGCGAGCGGCTGCCGAAGACCGTCGACTTCGGCGCCGTGGTCTACGAGCTGAGCGTCGACATGCGCTATCTCGGCCAAGGCTACGACGTGGGCGTGCCGCTGGCGGCCGAGCTGTCCGGGCCGCAGGCGATCGAATCGATCCGCGCCGCGTTCGAGCACGTCTACGGACGGCTGTACGGACGGGTCTACCCGCACCTGCTGCTCGAGATCATGAACTTCCGCTTGAGCGCCAGTGTGCAGCGGCATGTGGCAGACCTGTCCGGCGCGCGGCCGAACGCTGACGGCGACGGCCGTTCGGGGACCCGCCAGGCGTTCTGCCCGCGCGCCCGGGCCTGGTTGCCGTTCTCGGTGCACCGGCGCGACCGGATCGCCACGGGCGCCATGCTTTCCGGCCCGGCGATCATCGAGGAGAATGAGTCCACCACGGTCGTCCCGGGGGGTGCGCGTGCAACGGTCGATGCGCATGGCAGTCTGATCGTCAGTCTGAATCCCCAGGCCGCCCAGGCCAAGTAGCCGGAAGGAGCACGCAGTGGACACAGTACAGACGCAAACGATCGATCCGATCACCCTCGAAATGCTGTGGCGCCGACTGGTGTCGATCGTCGGCGAACTCGGCTCGACACTGCGCAGGACCTCGTTCTCGCCGGTGGTGCGCGACATCGGCGACTATGGCTGCGGCATCTTCGATGCGCAGGCCCGGCTGCTCGCGCAGACCCCGGACAGCACGCCCGGCCTATGTGGCCCGCTCGGCTCGATGCTCCGGCACATGATCGAGGTGCATCCGCCGCACACGCTCGAACCGGGCGACATGGTGATCGCCAATGATCCCTGGCGCGGCAGCGGCCATCACAACGACGTGAGCATCATGCTGCCGGTGTTCCATGAAGGCGCGATGGCGGGCTACGTGGTCACCTGCTGCCACCACGTCGACATCGGTGGACGGCGCGCGACCACCGAAAGCCTCGACAACTACGAGGAAGGACTGCGCATCCCGACGCTGAAATTCTATCGCCGGGGCGAGATCAACCGCGACGTGCTCGGTTTCATCGAATTGAATGTCCGATCGCACGAGACGGTGATTGGCGACCTCGCCGCGCAGGTGGCTGCATGCCATGTCGGCGCCGAGCGCATGCGTGATATCTGCGTCGAAATGGGCTGGGCGAACCTGCAGCCGCTGGCCGATCCGATCATCGAACGCAGCGAGGCGCTGACGCGTGCCGAGATCGGCCGCCTGCCGATGGGCGTCTACCGGCATGAGGCGAAGATCGACATGGTCGGTGGCGAGACGCTGGTGATCTGCACGGCGGTGACCATCGGCGCGGACGAGATCACCGTCGACTACACCGGCAGCTCGCCACAGGTGAAGCCGGCGATCAACTGCACGCTGACCTATTCCAGCGCGTACACCGTGTTCGCGGTGGTCTGCGTGCTGAACCTGCCGATCGCGGTGAATGAAGGCGTGCTGCGCGCGATCAAGGTGAAGGCGGAGGAGGGCAGCGTGCTCAATTGCCGCTTCCCCGCGCCGGTATTTGGCCGCACCGCGGTCGGCAACTACTTGCCCGACATGGTGCTGCAGGCGATGGCCACCGCTGCGCCCGAACGCGTCTGTGGCGGCGCCGGCGCGACGCCGATGTGGGGCCAGTACATGTTCGGCAAGCGTGCCGATGGCGCCGACTTCTCGCACTTCAACGTCGCCAGTGGCGGCCTCGGTGCACGGGCGGCGCGCGACGGCATCTCGTGCCTGGCATTTCCGTACAACGTCGGCAACACCCCGGCCGAAGTGATCGAGAGTGAAGTGCCGCTGATCGTCGAGGAACGATCGCTCTGGACCGACTCGGCCGGGCCGGGCCGCTTCCGCGGCGGGCTGGGACAGAACTACGTACTGCGCTTCCTCGACGGTGAACTCGGACCGCGCGGCGATGTGCTCGCGAGTTTCCGCGGTGGCCGGTTCATCTATCCGCCCTCGGGGATCGCGGGTGGCGCCGCCTCGCCGAAGGGTTTCCTGAGTATCCGGGGCACGCCCGACGATGCCGGACGGCATGTGATGCTGCGCGCCGGCGATCGCATCGTCAGCCGCATTCCCGGGGGTGGGGGCTATGGAGATCCGAAGACCCGCGACCGGGCCGCGGTGGCCGAAGACCTGCGCAATGGACTGATCACCGCGGCACATGCGGCCGAGGCGTACGGCTACACGGCAGGCTGATCGGTGCCGACTCGTCGCGTTCTCGTGCCAGGAGGGTTGAAGATGTTCTGCAGGGGATCTGGGGCGTCGATCGTTGTCTTGCTGCTTTTGGGTGGGCTCGCGCAAGGGGCGGCCGCGCAGGCGTTTCCGAACCGCCCGCTGCGCATGATCGTGCCGTGGACGCCGGCGGGTACCGTCGACATCGTCGCCCGACATCTCGCCGAGCGGCTCAGCGCGCGCGTCGGCCAGCCGGTGCTGGTCGACAATCGTCCGGGGGCCACCGGCACGATCGGGTCGAGCCTGGTCGCGCGGGCGCAGCCCGACGGTCATACGCTCCTCGTGATGTCGGCGACGGTACACACGTTCGCGCCCAATCTGTTCAAGGGTTTTCCGTTCGATCCGATCGACGACTTCGCGCCGGTGTCGCAGATCGTGTCGTTTCCGTATGTGATGGTGGTGTCGGCCAACAGTCCGTACCGCACCGTCGCGGACGTGGTCGCCGGCGCCCGCAAAGAGCCGGGCAAGCTCTCGTACGGTTCGTTTGGCCAGGGCAGCGCGCCCTACCTGATCAGCGAGCTGTTTGCCCTGCGCAGCGGTACCCAGCTGATCCATGTCCCGTACAAGGGCGCGGCACAGGCGATCACCGACGTGCTCGGCGGACAGATCACGTTCTTCATCGATTCGTTGCCGTCCCCGATTTCGCAGGTCAGGGCCGGCAAGCTGCGTGCGCTTAGCGTCACCACGGGCAAGCGCTCGTCGCACCTGCCGGAGGTGCCTGCGATGAGCGAGTTCATCCCCGACTTCGAGGCGATCTCCTGGCTCGGCATTGCCGCCCCGCCGAAGTCGTCGCGCCCGGTCGTCCAGCGCCTGCATGCGGAACTGCGTCAGATCGCGGCCGAACCGGAGTACAGCGCCCGGCTGCGGGACATCGGGCTGGACGCGGTGACCAGTGAGTCACCGGAAGCGTTTCGCAGTTTCCTTGTTGCGCAGAAGAAGTACTGGGGCGATTTTGTCGTGAAGGCGAAGATACTGATGAGCGAGTTTTGATGTTACGCGCTGGGAGCAACTTCGGGCCATAGCACTGGCGGAATGGGAAATGACGCCGGCTAGGCGATGGCGCAGAAGCGCTGGCTCGATCTGCACTCGAACTTCAACTGCGTTGTTGCGCGAGCGACAGTGCTGCCAGCAATCAGAATACGGCTGCCTACCCGGAGGAAGATTTCGCATGATGGCTCCCCTGTGCCTTCCCCCCGACCCTTCACCGTCGAAGCCCTCGGTCCCGCTGCCTCCCGGCACCACCGACTGCCACTGCCACGTGTTCGAAGATCCCGCTCGCTATCCGCTGATCGAGAACCGCACATACACCCCCAACGGCGCGACGCTCGACGACTACGTCGCGATGTGCGAAGCGCTGGGCATCGAGCGAACGGTGCAGGTCAACGCGAGCGTCTACGGCAACGACAACTCGACCACCATCGATGTCATCGCGAAGCTTGGCCAGGATCGCGCGCGCGGGGTCGCAGGGCTCGCGGCCGACGCGACCGATGCGCAGATCGGGCGGCTGCACGACGCCGGCTTCCGCGGCGTGCGACTGTCAACGCGGGTGAAGGGTTACGGCGGGCTGGAGCGGCTCGAATCGATGGCCGCCCGCGTCAAGCCGTTCGGCTGGCATCTGCAGGTCCACTTCGGCGCGAGCGCCGAGGTCGCGGAACACGCCGACCGCCTGCGTTCCATCGATGCGCCGATCGTGTTCGACCACTTCGCGCGCGTGGGCGCCGGCGAAGGTCCCAATTCCGAATCCGCCCGCGCGCTGATCCGCCAGCTCGTCGAGCGCGACGACCGCTGGGTAAAGTTCTCGAGCTTCTACAAGCTGTCGGGCGACGGCCCGCCGGCGTTCGCCGACCTGGCGCCGCTCGCGCGCGCGATCGTCGACGCGCGGCCGGACCGTGTGGTCTGGGGCAGCAACTGGCCGCACCCGAACATGTTCGCGCCGGCACGCGTGCCGAACGACGGCATGCTGTTCGACGCCCTCGCGGGATGGCTTCCGGATCCCGGAATCAGGCAGCGGGTGCTGGTAGACAATCCGGCGCGACTGTACGGCTTCGCGGCGAGCGACTGATCCGACGCTTCAGCCGCGGAAGTCGTCGAGCCGCCGCGCCGGCACGCCGTCGGCGGTTACAACTACTTTAGTCACCGGCCGCGTGCTGCCGAAGGTCGGGATGTACGCCGAGTGCTTGCCGGCCCCGCCGACCACCACCACCATGAACTCGTCGGGCGACTGCGCCATGGGCACCATCGCCTCAGGGCCCGCGTTAGCGAAGCGCTCGGGGAAGCGTTTGCGAAGCCGCCGCTCGATGTTCTCGTCCGAGAACCGGCCGAGCGGCAGCCTGGCGTTCTCGTACAGATATTCCTTCACCGCCTGCTTGGTGTAGCCGCCGTCGGCGATGGTCCGCGCGTGCTCGGGGCTGATCGCCACGAGCGGCACCGTCGGGTGGTAGGCGTTGTTCGCGCCGGTGATCGCGACCGTCCCGGCAATCGACTTCAGCACGCCGATCGCCGTCGTGCTCTCGTGGTCGTTGATGTTGTGCGGGCCTTCGGCGGCGACCACGGTGACCGTCGTCGCGTCCCCGGGCAGGCCGAGCTCGATGCGTAGCGGTTCCCACGGGCTCTCGGCTTCGTTTTCGGAACAGCAGTACGCAAACTTGGCCGGCGTGCCCTGCGTCGCCATGTCGCCGACACCCGGCAGGGAGCCGCCGATGTTCACCAGGGCGAGCCGGACTGCGCGGCCGATCGTCGCGTTCGCCGGATAGCCCTGGCCGAAAGCGTTGTTGCCGCCGTGGATGCCGGCTTCCACGGCAAGCGGTCCGCCGAACAGCAGCAGCGGCGTGCACGGATGCGTGGTTGCCTGAATGCCGTACAGGTTGAATTCCGGCTCGTTCAGCGCGTCGAAAGCGGCCAGCACCAGCGGGAAGTGCGACGGGCGCAGCCCAGCCATCACCGCGTTCGCCGCGATGCGCGCCGCCGTCGTGGGCGCATAGCGCGGCGGCATCGTCATGAACGGCTCGTCCCACGGGCGGTCGCAGTAGGCGAGCACCGCCTCGACCCGTGCGGGGGTCGGCGGGATGATCGGCAGCCCGTCGGTCCAGCCGCGCGCGAGAAACAACGACTGGACGGCCTCCAGCGCGTCCTCGCAGTCGACGGTGCGGCCCGGTGTTTCGAGCCACGCGACCAGGCCACTCATCGTCCTTCTCCAACATCCCGGATCGAGGGATCGCTGGCGACGATGAGCGAGCCCGACTCGGCTACGTCGATCCCGTCACCTTGCAGGTGACGGGGCCCTCGCCGCGGGCCTCGCGGGGCGCCTCCGAGAATCCGTGCGTGTTCGACCATTGCGCTGTCGGCGCCAGAGCCCGACTCGGCTACGTCGATCCCGTCACCTTCCAGGTGACGGGCCCCTCGCCGCGGGCCTCGCGTGCTCATCGCGCGCCTCCCTTGATCCACTCGAGCAGCGGCGCGAAGGCGAGCTCGGCGCGTTGCTCGACCTCATCGCGCGTGAGGCCGCCGAGGGGATGTGGAATCACGAACAGCGGCAGGTCCGGCATGCCGAGCGCCCGACACTGCCCCTGGGCGAGACCGTGGAACATGGTCGTGCAGATCACCGCACTCGGCTTGCCGCGCCGGCGCAGCTCGACGGCGTCGTGGATACTCCACGACGTGCACGACCCTCAGTCGCCCATCGCGGCGACGACACAGTCGGTCTCCTGCGCGAGGCGGCCGAGCACCTGATCGGTCGCCGGCCGCGCCGATGTCGGCTTGCGCTCGCCGACGACCCCGGCCAGCGGGATCGCGGCACGCAGCCGCTTGACCAGAG
>JACMMK010000002.1 GCA_014379045.1 Burkholderiales bacterium | reverse complement strand
CCCGACGCACGCCCCCCCGCCGTTGCCGGCATTGGACGATGCGCACGCCCTCGCGCTGTTCGAGGCAGGAGCGGTGGGCTTCGCGCAGACCGAGCTCTATACCGGGCGCATGGTGCGGGTCAACCGGAAGTTCTGCGAGTTCACCGGCTACAGCCAGTCAGAGTTGCTGCAGAAGCGTCACCTCGATCTGGCATTGCCCGAAGAACGCCCCGCACTCGAACGGGCACTGCGCGAACGTCTGCAGACGCTGCAGCAGCGAATCGGGGTGGAACGGCGCTACCTGCGCCCGGACGGCAAAGTCGTATGGGGCCGGATCAACTCGACGCTGGTGTTCGACGGGGCGGGCCGTTGCATCGGCAGTGCAGCGATGGTCGAAGACATCACGGCCGAGCACGCGGCACATCAGCGCGCGCGGCGCGACGAACGCCGCCTCGCGCGCGTGCTCGAGATTCCGTCGATCGCCTTCGTCGAGCGCGAGCCGTTGTCAGGACGCTTCACCCGGGTCAACTCGGCGTTCTGCAGAATGCTCGGGTACAGCGAAGCCGCACTGCTGTCGATGACGATCGACGACGTGACGCCGAGCAACGATCGTGCGGCGGTCAATGCGCGCACCGCCAAACTCGCGTCCGGCGAACTGGCCGAATTCACCGCGATGAAGGCGCTGCAACGTGCCGACGGTGGACTCTGCTGGGTCCTCGGTACCGTCTCGCTGCTGCGTGGCGAAGACGGCGATCCCGATCGCCTGCTGACGCTGTACGTCGACGTGACCGAGATCGTGGCGGCGCGCAGCCAGCTCGACGCCAGCGAAGAGCGCTATCGCAAGCTCGTCGACATGATGCCGGATGCGGTGGCGATCGTCAGCCCGTCCGGCGAGACCCTGTTCGTCAACCGCGCCATCGAAGCCCTGCTCGATCACCCCTGCCAGTACTGGCTCGACGGGGGCCAGTTCGCCGTGTCGTGTGCGCTCGATGAATCGGGAGTCGAATTCCAGCGTGCATTCTGGGCGCACTACGAAGCCGACGGCGTGTTTCTCGAAACGCCGATCGAGATGGCCTGGTTGCGTCGCGACGGCCGGAGCATCGCACTCGACCAGCGCTTCGCCAATCTGCGCAACGACCGGGGCGAGGTGACCGGACTGCTGATCGTGCTGCGCGATGTCACCGAAGAACGCCTTGCGCGCATCGACCGCGAGCGCACGGCGGCGATCGTCGAAGCCTCGGAGGACGCGATCTTCAGCGTCTCGCGCACGCAGGTGATCGAGAGCTGGAATTCGGGTTGCGCACGCCAGTTCGAACTGCGCGCGCGTCTCGCGCTCGGACGCCCGCTGCAGAAGGTCTTCGCCGAGCCCGCGCGCAGCGGTCTCGCCGCCATGATTGCGCGCACGGTCGCCGGAGAGACCGTACGCAACGTCGACTGGCCGGTTGCCGATTCGAAGCAACCACTTTGCGTCGTGTCGATGCGGCGGATCCACGCAAGCGACGGCAGCGTGCGCTCGGTCGCGGTGATCGTGCGCGACGTGTCGGCCGAACGCGCCGCGACTACAGCACTCGACGCCGAACGCGCGTTCATGCGCACCGTGCTCGATACCCTGCCGCTTGCGGTGTCGGTGCGCGACGCGCTCGGCCGCATCGTGCTCGCGAACCGCCGCTTCGACGAGTTGTTCGCCGGAGACAAGGCGTCTTCGCTCGGCTCCACCTACCACGATCGCATCGGCGACCCTGCGATGATCGATCTGGTGATGCGCGCCGATCTCGAAGTGCTGCGCACCGGCGAACCCGTGACCTACGAGCGCCGGGTGACCCGGCCCGGGATCGGTACGATGCAACTGCATTCGTTGAAGGTGCCGATCCGCTTCGCCGACGATGTCCAGGTCCTGACCGTAGCGAGCGATGTAACCGCCGCCCGTGAAGCCGAGCTCACGCTGCGCCGCGAGCGCGAGTTCATGCGTACCGTGATCGATACCGACCCGACGCTGATCTATGTGAAGGATGCGCAGGGCCGGTTCCTCCTCGCCAACCGCGCGCTCGCCGCGATGATCGGGCGTCCCGTCGATCAGATCGAGGGCAAGCGCCTCGCCGAGCTGCTCGCGGACCCGGCCGACGACGCGCAATACGGCGCGCGCGACGCCGAGGTGCTGCGCGTGCGCCGCCCGGTCAGCAGCGAAGAGTTCTATCGCGACGTGTCCGGTGCCGAACGCTGGTTCAACAGCACCCGGCTGCCGCTTCCCGGGGCCGACGGCGACTATGTCGTGCTCGGCGTGTGCACCGACATCACCGAGGCACGCCGTCAGGCACGGCGCATCCACGAACTGACGAACTTCGATCCGCTCACCGGGTTGCCCAATCGCGTGCGCATCGAAGACCGGTTGCAGCGGGCGCTCGCGGTCGCCGAGCGCGACGACAAGAAAGTCGCGGTGATGTTCGTCGATCTCGATCATTTCAAGACGGTCAACGACTCGCTCGGACATCCGATCGGCGACCGCTTGCTGGTCGCCGTCGCCGCGCGCATGCGCAGCGTGCTGCGCGAGGCCGACTCGATCGGGCGACTCGGTGGTGACGAGTTTCTGGTGGTGCTGCCGGGCGTGGACGACGCGGGTGCCGCAGATGTCGTGGCGCACAAGGTGCTGCACGCGCTCGACGAACCGTTCGAGATCCAGGGACACTCGCTGAACGCCAATGCGAGCATCGGCATCGCGATGTATCCGGACGACGGCACCACGCCGCACCTGTTGATCCAGAACTCGGATGCGGCGATGTACCACGCGAAAGAGGAAGGGCGTGCCGACGTCCGCTACTTCACGCGCGCGCTCAACGTGCGCGCGGCGCGCTCGCTGGCGATCGAACACGGCATCCGGCGCGCGCTGCGCGAGGGCGGCTTCGAACTGTGGTATCAGCCGGTATTCGCCACCGCGGGTGGCGGGGTGGCGGCGATGGAGGCACTGATCCGCTGGCGGCGCGACTCGGGCGAGCTGTGGGGACCGGGCGAGTTCATCGGCGTCGCCGAGGAGCGTGGACTGATCGAGCCGCTCGGCAGATGGGTGCTGCAGGAAGCGTGTGCGTTCCTGGCGCGGCGCCGCGCCGCGGGTCTGCGCGAGGTTCCGGTCGCGATCAATCTGTCGCCGATCCAGTTGCGTCGCCCGGGATTGGTCGAGCTGATCCGCACCGCGCTCGCGCAGCATGCTCTGCCGCCATCGGCGCTCGAGATCGAGGTGACCGAAAGCTCGCTGATGCACGACATCGCCGCCGCGATCACGGTGCTCCAGGAACTGCGCACGCTAGGTGTGATCGTCGCCGTCGACGACTTCGGCACCGGCCACTCGAGTCTTGCGTGGTTGCGACAACTGCCGATCGACAAGCTGAAGATCGACCGCGCCTTTGTCGCCAATATTCCTTCGAACGAGGTCGATTCGGCGATCCTTGCCGCGATCGTCCAGATGGCCCGTGCGCTCGGCATCCGCACGGTCGCCGAAGGCGTCGAGACCGAGGACCAGCTTGCACACATACGTGACGCCGGTTGCGACCTGGTGCAGGGCTTCCTCCTCGCGCGACCCCTCGCCGAAGAAGCGGTGAGCAGGATCGTCGACCTCCCCGCAGCGCGCTCGCCCGCCAACTGAGGCCGGAAGCGCATCGAGCGCGCGCGCGTGTCGGTCGCGCACCTCGCACCGAAGACGGGACGAACCGCTAACATCCCCGGTCCGAGGCCGCGTGCGCTGCGCGGGGCCGAACTCGACCCGATCGGAACTCCATGACCTCGACGCCCTTCCCGGCCCGGACCGGTGGCCGCATCCTCGCCGACCAGTTGCGTATCCACGGCGTCGACCTCGCCTTCGGTGTCCCCGGCGAGAGCTACCTGGCGCTGCTCGATGCGCTGCACGACCATCGCGATGCGATGCGCTTCATCGTCTGCCGGCAGGAAGGCGGTGCCGCGAACATGGCCGATGCCTACGGCAAGCTGACCGGCCGGCCGGGCATCTGCATGGTCACGCGCGGACCCGGCGCGGCCAATGCCGCGATCGGCGTGCACACGGCGTTCCAGGATTCCACACCGATGATCGTGCTGATCGGCCAGGTCGCGCGCGAGTATGTCGATCGCGAGGCGTTCCAGGAGATCGACTACCGCCGCTTCTTCGGGCCCTTCATGGCCAAGTGGACCGCGCAGATCGACGCTGCCGCGCGCGTGCCGGAATATCTCAGTCATGCCTTCCACCTCGCGACCTCGGGCCGTCCGGGTCCGGTCGTCCTCGCGCTGCCCGAAGACATGCTGACCGAGACCGCGCAGGTCGCCGACGCGGCACCCTACCAGCGGGTGCAAGCCCATCCCGGCGCGGCCGTCCTGGCGCGGCTGCGCGCGATGCTCGCGGCGGCGAAGCGTCCATTCCTGCTGATCGGCGGCAGCGGCTGG
>JACMMK010000176.1 GCA_014379045.1 Burkholderiales bacterium | reverse complement strand
GCTGGCGGTCAGCTGGCGCGGCAAGAGCATCGGCGACGTGCTGCAGATGGAGGTGGACGAAGCGGTGGCGTTCTTCGCCGCGATGCCCAACATCAGCCATCCGCTGCAGCTGCTCAAGGACGTCGGGCTCGGCTATCTCACGCTCGGACAGCAAAGCCCCACGCTGTCCGGCGGCGAAGCGCAGCGCATCAAGCTCGTCACCGAGCTCTCCAAGGTGCGCCCGAACGCGGACGACGCGTCGGCACGCCCCGGCCGCGGCGGCGCGCAGAAGCAGACGCTCTACGTGCTCGACGAGCCGACGGTCGGGCTGCACATGGCTGATGTCGAGAAACTGACCCGGGTACTGCATCGGCTGGTCGATGCGGGCAACACGGTCGTGGTCATCGAGCACAACCTCGACATCTGGGCCGAGGCGGACTGGATCATCGACCTTGGGCCGGAGGGCGGCGACGGCGGCGGCCGGATCGTCGCCCAGGGCGCACCCGAGGCGATCACGCAGATGCCGGCTCCGTCGCATACCGCGCGCATACTGGGCGAGTTCCTGCGCGATCGCGCATCATGATGCGCATCAATCAAGCATCAACGCATCAACTGAGGTACACTCTGATGCATGAGAACGACGCTATCGCTTGACAAGGACGTGGCCGCACAGCTCGCGCGGTTGCGCAGAAGCAGCGACGCCAACTTCAAGGGTTTGATCAACGAGGCGCTGCGCCGGGGGCTGCGCGAGCTCGAGGGGAAGGCGCCGCGCAAGTCGAGTTTCGAGACGAGCGCGGTGTCGCTCGGACGCTGCAAGCTCGGTGACGTGGACAACATCTCCGACGTGCTCGCCGCGGCCGAGGGCGAGAGTTTCAAATGATCCTCGTCGATGCCAACTTGCTCATCTACGCGCACGTTGCTTCGTTTTCACAGCACGGCGCGGCGCGCGCATGGCTCGATGACCAACTAACCCGCACGCCGCGGGTCGGGCTGCCGTGGGCGAGCCTCGTCGCGTTCATGCGGGTGGTCACCAACCCGCGAATTTTCGAACAGCCCGAATCAGTGGACGACGCCTGGGCCCAGGTGCGCGCCTGGCTGGGGTGCGATTCGGTCTGGCTGCCCGCGCCGGGCGACCGTCATGCCGACATCCTCGGCGATCTGCTCGCGGGGCCGGGCGTCAAGGCCCACCTCGTGCACGACGCGCATCTGGCGGCGCTGTCGATCGAGCACGGCCTCGCGCTGTGCTCGACCGACGGCGACTTCGCCCGCTTTTCGGGCGTCGAGTGGCGCAACCCGTTGCGCGCCTGAGTTGCGCGACGAGCCTCGACACCCGACCCCGCTCACGACACCCCCTCTCGCTGATCCCTTTTCGGGTCACGCCAAACGATTTTCTAGGAGATTCACATTACTGCTTCATTCAACGAACTGCGCCTCGCGCCGGAACTGCTGCGTGCGGTCGCCGACCAGGGCTATACCGAAGCCACGCCGATCCAGCTCCAGGCGATTCCGGTGGTGCTCGCCGGACGCGACCTGCTCGGCGCGGCCCAGACCGGCACCGGCAAGACCGCCGGTTTCACGCTGCCGCTGCTGCAACTGCTGTCCGCGCGTCCCCGTACCGGCACCGCGCCACGCTGCCTGATTCTCACGCCGACGCGTGAGCTCGCGGCGCAGGTCGAAGAGAGTGTCACGACCTACGGCAAGTATCTGAAGCTGCGCTCGACGGTGATCTTCGGCGGCGTGGGCATCAATCCGCAGATCGCCGAACTGCGACGCGGTGTCGACATCGTCGTCGCCACGCCAGGGCGACTGATGGACCACATGCAGCAGAAAACCGTCGACCTGCGCTCGGTCGAGATCCTGGTGCTCGACGAGGCCGACCGGATGCTCGACATGGGCTTCATACGCGACATCCGGCGCATCCTCGCCGTGCTGCCGAAGAAGCGCCAGAACCTGTTGTTCTCGGCGACCTTCTCGGATGAGATCCGCGCGCTGTCGCGCGAATTCCTGCACGACCCGGCCACGGTCGAGGTAGCCCGGCGCAATACGCCCGCCGAACTGGTCAGCCAAGTCGTGCATCCGGTCGACAAGGAGCGTAAACGCGCGTTGCTCGCGCATCTGATCAAGGAACACAACTGGTTCCAGGTGCTGGTGTTCACCAAGACCAAGCACGGCGCGAACCGGCTGTCGGAGCTGCTCGAGCGTGATGGCATCAACTCCGCGGCGATCCATGGCAACAAGAGCCAGGGCGCCCGCACCCGCGCGCTGGCGCAGTTCAAGGACAATTCTCTGCGGGTGCTCGTCGCGACCGACATCGCGGCGCGCGGGCTCGACATCGAAGCGCTGCCGCATGTCGTCAACTTCGACCTGCCGAACGTGTCCGAAGACTACGTGCACCGGATCGGGCGCACCGGGCGCGCCGGCGCGAGCGGCGAGGCGATCTCGCTGGTATCGCACGAAGACCGGCCGCTGTTGGCCGACATCGAGAAGATGATGAACCGGAAGATCGAGCAGCGCGTCATCGCCGGGTTCGAGCCAGGCAAGGCGCGCCCCGCCGGTGAGGCGGACGATCGCGCGCCGAAGGC
>JACMMK010000175.1 GCA_014379045.1 Burkholderiales bacterium | reverse complement strand
CTCGTTGCGGAAGTTGCGATTGATCTCGAACACGCGCTCGAAGCCGCCGACCACGAGACGTTTCAGATACAGCTCGGGTGCGATCCGCAGGAACAGCTCCATGTCGAGCGCGTTGTGATGCGTCGCGAACGCGCGCGCGTTCGCGCCGCCCGGGATCGGGTGCATCATCGGCGTCTCGACCTCGAGATAGCCGCGCTCGAGCAGGAAGTCGCGCACCGCCTGCACCGTGCGGGAACGGGCGAGGAAGGTGCGCCGCGAGTCTTCGTTCACCATCAGATCGAGATAGCGCTGACGGTAGCGCTGTTCCTGATCGGTCAGGCCGTGGAATTTCTCGGGCAGCGGTCGCAGCGATTTCGTCAACAGGCGGATCGCAGTGATGCGCACGGTGAGCTCGTTGGTCTTCGTGCGGAACAGCGTCCCGGTCGCCCCGACGATGTCGCCGAGATCATAGTGTTTGAACGCTTCGTGCGCCGACGCGCCGGTGTGGTCGTCCGACACGTAAACCTGGATCGTCCCCGACAGATCGCGCACCGTCGCGAAGCTCGCGCGACCCATCACGCGTTTGAGCAGGATGCGTCCTGCGACCGCGACTTCGACGCCGGCTGCCTCGAGCGCTGCCTTGTCGTGCGTCGCGTGCGTTGCCTGCAGATCCGCGGCGAGGTGCTTGCGCTCGAAATCGTTCGGATAGGCGACGCCCTGCGCGCGCAGCGCCGCGAGGCGCGCGCGGCGCTCGGCGACGATGTGGTCGGTGTCGGGTGCAGGTACGACCCCGTCCTGCACGGGGCCGCCGCCGTCGGGCAGTGCGGAAGAAGAACCTTCACTCATCGCTTACACACCCTGCTTCAGGCTCGCGTTGATGAAATCGTCGAGATCGCCGTCGAGCACGCGCTGCGTGTCGCCGACCTCGAGGTTGGTGCGCAGATCCTTGATCCGCGACTGGTCGAGCACGTACGACCGGATCTGATGTCCCCACGCGATGTCGGTCTTCGAATCTTCCATCGCCTGCTTCTCGTCGTTGCGCTTGCGCAGTTCGAGTTCGTACAGGCGCGCCTTCAGCATCGACATCGCTTCGGCGCGGTTGCGATGCTGCGAACGATCGTTCTGGCACTGCACGACGATGTTGGTCGGCAGATGGGTGATGCGGATCGCCGAATCGGTCTTGGTGATGTGCTGGCCGCCGGCACCCGACGCCCTGAACGTATCGATGCGCAGATCGGCCGGGTTCACCACGATCTCGATCGAATCGTCGACCTCGGGATAGACGAACACGCTCGCGAACGAGGTATGCCGGCGCGCATTGGAGTCGAACGGCGACTTTCGCACCAGCCGGTGCACGCCGGCTTCGGTGCGCAGCGTGCCGTACGCGTACGGGCCGGTGACCTTGATCGAGGCGCTCTTGATGCCTGCGACCTCGCCGCTGGACTCCTCCAGCACCTCGACCTTGAACTCGCGGCGCTCGCAGAACTTCAGATACATCCGCTCCATCATCTGCGCCCAGTCCTGCGCCTCGGTGCCGCCGGTGCCAGCCTGGATGTCGACGAAGCAGTTGTTCGGGTCGAGCGGATGACTGAACATCCGCTCGAACTCCATGCGTGCGATCGCGGTCTCGAGGGCGCCGATGTCGCCTGCCAGTTGCTCGAGCGAGCTCTCGTCGCTCTCGCCGCGCGCCATCTCGAACAGTTCCTGCGTGTCGGCGAGCGACTGTTCGGTCGAATTGATGCGGGTGACGATGTCTTCGAGTTGCTTGCGCTCGCGGCCCAGTTCCTGCGCGCGCTTGGCATCGGCCCAGACGGCCGGATCCTCGAGGTCGCGGACGACCTCGTTCAGCCGGTTGAGCTTGGTGTCGAAGTCAAAGATACCTCCGCAGCTCGAGGGTTCGCTGGCCGAATCCGGTCAGGCTGTCGGAGAGCGCATTCAGGCGTTCGGCTTCCATGGCATTGCTCGCGAAAACCATCGAGTATAGCCGGCCCAGGGCCTTCGGTTTCCGATTTCAATTCCAGGGCGACCCGGTCGATGTGCCGTCGCGCCAGTGCTCGACGGTCAATTGCACCGCATGCAACCCCTGCCAGGCGTTGACATCCAGCCGGTAGACGGCCTCGATGCGCGCGGGCAGACGCTGGGTCGAGCCGAACCGTATCGCGGAGAACCGTCCGCACGCGCCGCGCAGTTCCAGCTTCGAGTGCGCCTCGCCGACGGTCTTCTGTGCGGTGACCTCGAAGCGGTCGATGAACTCGGGGCGGGGAAACCCCGGGCCCCAGATCCCGTCGTAGACCGACTCGGCAAGCGCGAGGTCGACGCATTCGCCTTCGAGACTGCCGTCGGTTTCGATCACCCGCGACAGGTCCGCGGGCGTCAACAGCGAGCGCGCGACACTCTCCAGCGCCTGCACGAACCGGGGCAGATCGACTTCGCGCAGGCTGAGGCCGGCTGCAGCGGCATGGCCGCCGAAGGCGAGCAGCAGACCGGGCGCGCGCTTGTCGACGAGATCGAGCGCGTCGCGCAGATGCAGCCCCGGGATCGAGCGGCCGGAGCCCTTCAGCAGTCCGGAGTCGCCGCGCGCGAAGCAGAAAGCAGGACGATGCAGACGATCCTTGAGGCGCGCGGCGACGATGCCGATCACGCCCTGGTGCCACCGCGGTTCGAACAGCGCGATCGAACAGCTGTCGGCATCGATGTCGGGTTCCACCGCCGCGAGCGCCTGCTCGCGCATCGTCGATTCGATCTCGCGGCGTTGCCGGTTCAGGCGATCGAGTTCGGCGGCGATCGCGCTGGCACGGCCGATGTCGTCGGTGATCAGGCACTCGATGCCGAGCGACATGTCCTGCAGCCGACCGGCGGCGTTGAGGCGCGGCCCGGCGACGTAACCCAGGTCGTAGGTCGTGCAGCGCTCGATGGCACGCCCCGCGACGCGCAGCAGCGCGG
>JACMMK010000174.1 GCA_014379045.1 Burkholderiales bacterium | reverse complement strand
GGGGACGGCGCTTGCATCGGCCGGCTTGGCCGGGTCGGTGGCAGGCATCGGAGCTGCAGCCGGCGCCGCCGGCGCGCCGCCGATCGTCTCGATCGTCTGCCAGGCGCCGCCCTTCACCGCATACATCGTGATGCCGCCGGTGCGGATGTCACCCTTCTCGTCGAACGCGATCGGGCCGGTGACCCCCTGGCGTTCGATCTTCGACAGCGCATCGAGGATCTTGGCGGGCTCGGTGGAGTCCGCCGCTTTCATCGCGTCGATCAACGTCCACGTCGCGTCGTAGGCGAACGGCGCGTAGATCTGGATCTCGCCGAACTTCGCCTTGAACTTCTCGGCAAACTTCTCGCCGCCGGGCATCTTGTCGACCGGCAGTCCGGGCGACGAGGCGATGACGCCCTCGGCTGCAGCACCGCCGAGCTTGATGAACTGTGCGCTCTGCGCGCCGTCGCCACCGAGCAGCTGGGCCGCGACCTTGAGCGTGCGTACCTGTTCGGCCATCGGTCCGAACTGGGCGTCCATCCCGCCGTAGAACAGCAGGTCGGGCTTCTTGCCGCGGATCGTGGTGAGAATCGCGCGGAAATCGGTCGCCTTGTCGGACGTGTACTCGCGTCCCACCAGGTTTCCACCGCCACCCTTCACCGCTTTCTCGAACTCGTCGGCCAGCCCCTGCCCGTACGCGGTACGGTCGTCGATGATCGCGATGCGCTTGCCGGCGAGTTGCTTGACCGCATACTCGCCGAGTACGCGTCCCTGTTGCAGGTCGTTGGCCATCACCCGGAACGCCGTCTTGAAGCCCTGCGCGGTATAGCTGACCGCGGTCGCCGACGGCGAGACCTGGGGAATGCCGGCATCGCTGTAGACCTTCGAGGCCGGAATGCTCGCGCCGGAATTCATATGCCCGACCACGGCCGCGACCTTCTTGTCGACGAACGACTGGGCGACGACGGTCGCTTTGGTCCCGGACGCCTCATCGTCTTCGACGACGAGTTCGAAGCGGACCCGGTTGCCGCCGATCATGATGCCGGCACCATTGGCCTCTTCGATCGCGAGCCGCGCGCCGTTCTCCACGTCCTTGCCCAGGTGCGCCTGGGGTCCGGTGAGCGGTGCGGCGACGCCGATGCGCACAGTCACCTCGGGGGCGGGTTTCGGTGCTTCGACGACCACCGGCTTCGGTGGCTCTTCCTTGCTGCAACCCGCGGCGATCAGTGCAGCCGTGGTGATTACCGCGAGCATTCGGCCCGCGCGGTGATAGACATTCGCCATTTTTTTCTCCCTTGCCAGGCAGTCGGTGGAATCTTCGTGAAGCCGGGGCGCCGTTCGGACGTTGGATCTGGGTCGCGCAGTGCTATGCAATTCGCATGCCGTCGAGCGTGCCCGCCGCCTATTATCGCCGCGCGCGCGCCCGCTGGACAGCGGGGCAGCGGTAGCGCGGGGTACTGCGCCCCGGGGCATCAATAGAAAAAGCCGGCGCGGGGCCGGCTTGAAAACTTGCCGCGAGCGCTCGGAGTCACCCCCGAGCGCCAGGCTCAGCGGATCACTTGAGCGACAGCACGTAGCGCACCATCGCGCGGATGTCCGCCTCGGGAATATGCTTGTGCGGCGGCATCGGGATCTGTCCCCAGACGCCCGCACCCCCGTTAAGCACATGGGCCACCAGTTTGCTCTCGGCGCCCTTATCGTTACGGTATTTGTTCGCAACATCGAGGTGCGCCGGGCCGACAAGCTTCTTGTCGACGGCATGGCAGGCGAGGCAGCCGCTCTTTGCGAGCAGGTCCTTGCCGGCAACTGCCGGGTCGCCTTTGGCGGCTGGCGCCGGAGCGCTCTTCGCGGCTGCGGCCGGATCGGCCTTGGCCTGGGCTAATGCACCGGTGACCGCACCGGCAGACAACATCGCGGCGAGCGCGATCGAGTGAAACCAGTTCTTCATTCATTCCTCCAGGGAAAAACGCGAGCCGAGTATAGCCGGGCGACGGCGTGTGCCGAGCACTATCGACTGCTGTCGCAGAAATCACCGGCGCGTACGACACATAACGCGACATCCGAGCCGGCGTTGACTGCCGGGCGCTCAGGCTTCATTGAGCATCGTCTCGTAGATGAAGAGTTGCAGCGCCTGCTTCTGCTCGCGGCTCAGGTTGGTGAACTCGACACCGCAGGTGCGGTATTGACTCGTTAGATCCTCGGCCTCTCGCGCATTGCGAATGACGCCCGGCAGACTGAATGTGAGCAACTCGTCGCTGACCTGCAGGCGGAATGCCACTTCTACGGCACTGCCGACGAGCGCCAACTCGCGCGGCGCGTGCAGCAGTGTTCCCGCGACGCTCACGTCCTTCATGTTGCAGGGCAAGCGCGCCGTTTCACCGCCTCGGCCCAACGAGGCGACACCGTTCAGCGCGACCCGATACGCCTTGCGGATCGACGTCGCGCGCACCTGCGTCGGGTAGTTCAGGTGCACATAGGGAAACGGCGCGAGTTGACACTTGAGCACCGCCGCTTCGAACGCATAAGCGTACTTGCCGCGCAGCGCCTTCAGCCTCAGCACCTGGCCTTCCCTCAGGAACACCATGCGTCCGTCGACCTGGGGATGGGTGATCAGCATGCTGCGCTTGTCGACCGCGCCGATCAGCCTCACCGTATACCGCGCGGGCGTGCCGTCGTCGAAGCGGACCTGCATCGGATCGCCGAAGCGCAGGTTGGTTTCAAGAACGCTGACCAGACTGTCCTCGCCCACCACGGTCGCGCGCGTGACCGGCAGCTCGTTGGTGCCGGGCGTTCGCGGGTTTGCGCCAAGCGCGCCGGCGCGCGGCGCCGACCGAAGCATCAACGGCCGGGCAGGCTGTTCGCGCTGCTCGTCGCTGAACATGCCGTTCGTGCGCAGCGCATCGAGCACCGAGTCGGACTCGATGACGCAGCCTGCGCTCAGCAACAGCACGCGATCGCGATCGAAGATCGAATACGGGGCAGGCGCACCGATCTGTAGGTCTTCCTTGCGCAGGGGTTGCAGTGCCATCGAGGTCTGACTGGAATCAATCGGGATGGTCACGCTATCGGCGTCGGCGCAACGGACTTTAGCCACGCCCGCACGCCCGCACGCCCAATGCCTCGGAGCTTGCACCTACACGCGTCGGGTCATGCGCACGCCGGACCGGTCGGCTAGACGCTGACAGCCGGTTCGTCGCGCGCCTGCAGCGCGGCGGCGCACGAGCGCCGGCGCAGGTG
>JACMMK010000173.1 GCA_014379045.1 Burkholderiales bacterium | reverse complement strand
TGTCCGCGCCTGCCTCGGCATCAGCGTGCGCGTCCGCTCCCTGCGCCGCGACCGGCATCAGTCGATCCGCATTCCCGGTACCCACTGGGTACCCGCGAGCGGCACGCGCGCCATCGCTGCCGCCTCGACGGTCAGCGCGACGAGATCTTCGCGCTCGAGATGATGGACGTCGGACTTGCCGCACGCGCGCGCGATCATCGCCAACTCCATCGTCATCGTCCTGAAGTAGTTGCGCAGGTGACGCGCACCGATGGTCGGGGTCAGGCGCTGCTCGAGAACGGCATCCTGCGTGGTGACCCCTACCGGGCACCGGCCGGTATGGCAGTGATGACAGAACCCCGCTTCGGTGCCGAGCGCCGCATAGTCCGGCCCCGCGTCGTGATGCGCGCCGTCCTGGAACCAGGTGTCGTTGTTGCACCCGAGCGCCATCAGCACGCCCTGTCCGATCGACACCGCATCGGCGCCCATCGCCAGCGCCTTCGCGACATCGGCACCGGTGCGGATACCGCCGGAGACGATCAGCTGCACCTGGCCCTTCATGTTCATGTCCTCGAGCGCATCGACCGCCTGGCGTACCGCGGCGAGGGTGGGGATGCCGACATGCTCGATGAACACCGTCTGCGTCGCTGCGGTGCCCCCCTGCATGCCGTCGACGACGACGACATCGGCGCCCGCATGCACCGCGAGCTTCACGTCGTTGAACACGCGCGTCGCACCGATCTTGACGTAGATCGGCTTCTCCCAGTCGGTGATCTCGCGCAACTCGGCGATCTTGATCGCGAGATCGTCGGGGCCGGTCCAGTCGGGATGCCGACACGCCGAACGCTGGTCGATGCCGGCCGGCAAGGTACGCATCGACGCGACGCGGGGATTGACCTTCTGCCCGAGCAGCACGCCACCGCCGCCCGGCTTCGCGCCCTGCCCGATCACCACCTCGATCGCGTCAGCGCGACGCACATGATCGGGTTCGAAGCCGTAGCGCGACGGCAGACACTGATAGACCAGCGTCTTCGAAGAGTTGCGTTCCTCGTCGGTCATGCCGCCGTCGCCGGTCGTGGTCGACGTGCCGATCTCGGTCGCAGCGCGCCCCAGCGCCTCTTTCACGTTCGCCGACAGCGCGCCGAAGCTCATCCCGGCGATCGTGATCGGCGTGGCGAGTTCGATCGGTTTGCTTGCATAACGGGTGCCGAGCACGGTCGTCGTCGAGCACTTCTCGCGATAGCCTTCTAGCGGATAGCGCGAGATCGAAGCACCGAGGAATACCAGATCGTCGAAACCCGGCACACGACGCTTCGCGCCGAGGCCGCGGAACTCGTACAGCCCGGTCGCCGCCGCGTTCTGGATGTAGTCGAGGACGCTGCGATCGAAGGTCGCGCTCGGTTCCCGGATCACGCGTTGCTTCATCTCAATACTCCTGATTCGCGTCCGCGTTCCAGTGGTACAGCGTGCGCGCCGAGGCGACCCGCTTGAATTCGCGCGGGTCGTGCGTGAATGCGGCATCGCGCAGCAGCCTCGCGAGCGTCGCGCGGTCGGTGTCGGTCATCGGCTCTTCGCGCGCATCGGCGCCCAGCGAAGCGATGGCCCCGCGCACGTAGATCACCGCTTCGTACAGCGAATCGCCGAGGCCGTCGCCGGCGTCGCCGCACACGACCAGATGACCGGCCTGCGCCATGAACGCCGAGAAGTTGCCGACACTGCCGCCGACGACAATGTCGATGCCCTTCATCGAGATGCCGCAGCGAAGCGACGCGTCGCCTTCGATCACCAGCAGGCCCCCATGCCCGCTCGCTCCCGCCGATTCGGACGCGAAGCCTTTGACGCGTACAAGCCCGGACATCATGTTCTCGGCCACACCCCAACCGACGTTGCCGTGCACGGTGACATGCGCGTGCTGATTCATCCCGGCGAGGTAATAGCCGGCATGACCGCGTACCTCGATCTCGACCGGCCCGTCGAGCCCGACTGCGATGTTGTGAGCACCGTCGGGGTTGAGGATCTCCAGCGTCTCGATCCCGCTTCCGGGCAACTGTCGATGCAGATACTGATTCAGCTCGCGGACCGTGCGCCGCGCGAGATCTACACTTTCCATACGTAGAGCGTCTCGGGTTTCGGCTCGAACAGCGTCGCATGCTGGACGCCCGGCAGATGCGCGAGCGAGCGGAACTCGGAGGAGATCGCCACGTAGTCGTCGGTCTCGGCGACGATCGCCGGCTTGCACGCGAACGCATCGCGCACCAGCGCGAGCTTGTCGTGCGTGCCCATCAGGAACGTGTAGAAGCCGTCGAGCTCATCGAAACCGCGCGCGAGCGCGGCTTCGAGGTCGTCGCCCTCGCGCATCCGCCATTCGAGGAAGCGACACGCGGCTTCGGTATCGTTATCGGTCTCGAACTCGATGCCGAGCGGTTCGAGTTTGCGGCGGATGCTGTACGGGTTCGACAACGAGCCGTTGTGCACCAGGCAGAAATCGGTGCCGGCGGTGAACGGATGCGCATGCGCCGGCGTCACCGCCGACTCGGTCGCCATCCGCGTATGCCCGACCAGGTGCGTGCCCGCGAGCGCTTGCAGGCCGTAGCGCGCAACGACCTCGCGCGGATGACCCGTGTCCTTGTACACATCGATCGCGCGCCCCCCCGACAGGAGATGTACCGATGGCCAGGCTCGCCGCAACCAGGATCTGAACGCCTGCGCCGTCGCCGTCGTCGTGACAATCGCATGATTGCCGTTGGGATGGAGCGACGCCGAGGGGTCGAGCGCCGCGATCAGATCGCGCGCGAGCGTATGCCACGCCGGCTGCCCCTCCGCCGCGCCGTGGCCGGCAGCGGTGCCGGCGTACAGACTGAACTTCAGGTGCGCCTCGCCCACCGGCTCGGTGAACACGGCCAGCCCCGCCGAATCGGGGCCGCGATCGCCCATCTTAACCATCATCGGCAACATCCATTCACCAAGCGCCGCGCGCAGCGCCGGCTTCTTGATCAGCAATCCCACGATTCCGCACATTCGGTGTTCCTCGACGGGAGAGGGTCAGAACAGTTCGAGATAGCGCTCGGTCTCCCACTCGGAGACATGACGCTGGTACTCGACCCATTCCATACGTTTCAGGCGCAGGAACTCGGTCGACAGGTCTTCGCCGACGCCGGCACGCAGGACCGGGTCCGCCTCGAATGCATCGAGTGCATCGCCGAGGTTCTGCGGCAGCAGGCCGATCTCGCTGTGCGCCAGCTGCGCAGCCGAGTACTCGTACAGGTTGTCGTTGCAAGGCGCGCCGGCGTCGAGCTTGCGCGCGATGCCGTCCATGCCGGCGGCGATAATGCCGAGCGTCGCCAGATACGGATTGCAGCTGCCGTCGGGCAGCCGCAGTTCGATCCTGCCGTACGGGATGCGCACGCACGCGGTGCGGTTGTTGTCGCCGTAGGCGATGTATGCCGGCGCCCACGTCGCCCCGGACAGCGAGCGCCCGACCACGAGCCGTTTGTACGAATTGACCGACGGCGCACACAGCGCCGCGAGCCCGGGGGCATGCGCGAGCAGCCCGGCCAGGAAGTGGTAGCCCGTCTGCGACAGACCGAGCCCGTGACGATCGCGGTCGTCGTGGAACACGTTCTTCGTTTTCCCCTGGCCGAGCGAGATGTGGAAATGCGCGCCCGTGCCGGTACGGTTGGCGAATGGTTTGGGCATGAACGTCGCCACCATGCCCAGGTCGTGCGCGATCTCGGAGGCGGCCATCTTGAAATAGATCAGGTTGTCCGCGGTGGTCAGGCAGTCCGAGTACGTGTAGTTGACTTCGAACTGCCCGTTCGAATCTTCGTGGTCGATCTGATAGACATCGAAGTCGGCCTGTTGCAGCGCGCCGACGAGCTTTTCGAGAAACACGCGACTGCGCGCGAGGCCCTTGTAGTCATAACAGGGCTTGTCGAGCGTGTCGGTCCGATCGGCGACGACCAGTTTCCCGTCCGCGCTGCGCGCAAGAAGCAGAAACTCGGGTTCGATGCCGGTGTAGAGCGTGTAGCCGCCGGCCGCGAGTTTGTCGACTTCGCGCTTGAGTGCCACCCGCGCGTCGTACGGATAAGGCTTGCCCTTCACATGGCCATAGCACGCCATCCGCGCGTACCCGTCCATCCACGGCATAGGCTTCAGCGTCGTCGGGTCGCCGACGGCCATGAAATCGGGGCCGTGAGGACCCATGCCCAACCCAAGGACCGCGAACCCGGCGAAGCCCGCTCCGGCACCCAACAGGTCGTCGACATGACTGGCCGGCACCGCCTTGGCTTTCGCGGCGCCGTGCAGGTCGACGAACTGCGCCAGGATGAATCGGATACCGTGATCCTTCAGGAATTTCCTGACCTGCGCGCGCGTCATCGAAAGTCCTCATGTCGGCCGACGCGCCGAGACCGGCGGCGAGCTGAGTTTCTTAAAAAGAAATGTTGTTTCGCAATGATCAACGATCGGGCCGAGGGGGTCAATGCCGACCGACCGACTTCGTGGCAGGTCACCGGGTCGACTGACTGTCTTGTTCGATCGGCTACACTGATCGATTCCGGCAACTCGTGCGAACCCCATGCTCAATCCCGCGACCCCTGCGAACCCTGTCCCGCATCTGAAGACGGCGCTGTCCGGCCCGC
>JACMMK010000172.1 GCA_014379045.1 Burkholderiales bacterium | reverse complement strand
TGCTTCGCCTTGATTTCGGCGCCCTGGCGATCGGCGAGTTCGGCCGCGCGGCGTGACTCGGCTTCGCGCAACGCGAGTTGTGCGGCATCGACAGCCGGCGCTGGCGCCACCACCGGGACCTCGATCACCGGCGCGGTATCGTTCGCGTCGCGCTTGACGAACACGCGCTTCTTGCGCACCTCGACCTGGATCGTGCGCGGACGGCCCGTCGCATCGGCTTTCTTGATTTCGGTCGTCTGCTTGCGCGTCAGCGTGATCTTGCTCTTGTTCTCGTTGGCGCCATGCGCGCGCCGCAGGTAATCGAGCAGCTGCGTCTTGTCCTGTTCGGTCAACGCAGCGTTCTCGGCGAGCGGACGATTCACCCCCGCTGCCTGCAACTGCTCGAGCAACAGCGTCGGCTGCACGCCGAGTTCCTTGGCGAATTGCGAAACGTTCATTTCTGCCATCTGATACTCCGGTCGGCGGAGGCTTTCCGCCAGATTTTGCACTTGACTGGGTGTTCGTTAGCGGCCGCGCCGCGCACGCGCGCGGCCAGGCCGTTCAGGTCGTGGGCTGCTCGGCGAACCACGGGGCGCGTGCCAGCATGATCAGCTGCTTCGCGCGTTCGGCATCCATCTGCGTGATCTCGACCAGATCGTCGACAGCGAGGTCGGCGAGGTCTTCCTTCGTCTTCACGCCGCTGCGCGCGAGGAGCCGTGCGGTCGGGTTGTCCATGCCTTCGAGCGTCAGCAGGTCTTCGACATCGTGCCCGACCTGCTCCTCGCTCGCGATCGCTTCGGTCAACAGCGAGTTGCGCGCGCGGTTGCGCAGCTCGTTGACGGTGTCCTCGTCGAACGCCTCGATCTCGAGCATCTCGGTGATCGGCACGTAGGCGATCTCTTCGAGCGTGCTGAAGCCCTCGTCGACGAGGATGTCTGCGACCTCCTGGTCGACATCGAGCCGCTCCATGAACAGCGTCCGCACCGACGCGGTTTCCTGTTCCTTCTTCCGTTGCGATTCGTCGAGCGTCATGATGTTGAGCTGCCAGCCGGTCAATTCGCTGGCGAGTCGAACGTTCTGCCCGCCCCGACCGATCGCCTGCGGCAGGTTCTCGCCGTCGACGACGATATCCATCGTGTGTTTCTCTTCGTCGACGACGATGCTGCTGACATCGGCCGGCGCGAGCGCATTGATCACGAACTGCGCCGGGTCGGCGGACCACAGGATGATGTCGACGCGCTCACCGGCAAGCTCGCCGGTGACGGCCTGCACGCGCGAACCGCGCATGCCCACGCAGGTGCCGATCGGGTCGATCCGCTGGTCATTGGACTTGACTGCGATCTTCGCGCGCACGCCGGGATCGCGTGCCGCCGACCGGATCTCAAGCAACCCTTCCTCGATCTCCGGCACCTCGAGCTGGAACAGTCGCATCAGGAACTCGGGCGAGACGCGCGACAGGATCAGCTGCGGCCCGCGCACCCCCCGGTCGATGCGCAGCAGACAGGCGCGCACGCGGTCGCCGACGCGCAGGTTCTCCTTGGGGATCATCTGATCGCGCGGCAACACCGCTTCGAGTCGACCGGTCTCGATGATCGCGTTACCGCGCTCGAGGCGCTTGATCGCCCCGGACACAAGGTGCTCCTTGCGTGCGAGGAAATCGTTCAGGATCTGCTCGCGTTCGGCGTCGCGGATCTTCTGCAGGATCACCTGCTTCGCTGCCTGCGCACCGATGCGCCCGAAGTCGACCGGCGCGAGCGGCTCTTCGATGAAGCCGCCGATCTCGATGTCGGGTTGTGCCTCTTTCGCCTCGGACAGCAGGTACTGCTGGTCAAGCACCACCTCCTCGGTTTCTTCGGGCACGACCACCCAGCGCCGGAACGCACTGTAGTCGCCGCTCTCGCGATCGATCGCGACGCGCACGTCGATGTCTTCCTTGAAGCGCTTCTTGGTCGCCGAAGCGAGCGCCATCTCGAGCGCGGTGAACACGATTTCGCGTTCGACGTTCTTCTCGCGCGCCAGCGCATCGACCATCAACAGGATGTCGCGACTCATTTCAAACCTCCACTACAGCTGCGGTACGAGCCGGGCGCGATCGAGATTCGCGAGTTCCAGCCTTACCTGTTGACCTTCGACGTCGAGCTCGACTGCGAGCTCGTCTGCCGCGCGAATCGCGCCGGTGAAATTGCGCCGCCCCGCGACCGGCGCGCGTACCGATACCTTCGCCTGCTCACCGATGAAGCGCAGGAAATCCGACGTCTTGCGCAACGGCCGATCGAGTCCCGGCGACGACACCTCCAGCCGGTCGTAGTCGACCCCTTCGACCGCGAACAACTGCGTCAGATGCTTACTGACGCGTTCGCAGTCTTCGATGTGAATTCCTTCGGGCTTGTCGATGAACACGCGCAACAGGCGCGACTTTCCCTGGCCGAATTCGAGATCGACCAGCTCATAGCCCAGACCGCTCAATGCGGTGTCGACTACGGTGGGGATGGAGATCGAGGCAGTCATCGTCGAAGCTCGAAGCGCCCTGGCAGGCGCCTTGAAGGAAAAGGGGGAGCGACAACGCCGAACCGGACATTGTCGAGCGCGGACGACGCGCCGACCGCGCACCGCATCGAATCTGCGCGCACGGCGGCGACGGGACGACCGGCGCACAAATGAAAAATGGGCCGCCAGCCCATTTAACACCCTGAATTCTAGCAGGAAAGCTGTCGAATTGAAATGCCGGTCAACCCGGCGTCGGCACTCAGCCGCCGTTGGGCTCGATGCGCAGCGGAACGTAGATCGAATTGTCGCCCCGGCGCACGAGCAGCGCGACATTGCGGCCGCGCTCGAACTGCGTGATCAGCGTGTTGAACTGGTCGGCAGACTTGATTTCCACATTGTTGATCGCGACGATCAGATCGCCGCGGCGCACCCCGGCGCGCGCCGCGCTGCCTTGCGCATCCTCGACCAGCACCCCTGCGCCGGGGCCGAGTCGTAGCTGGTTGCGCTGTTCGGGAGTCGGATCGAGCACCGACAGGCCCTGACGCGCCAACGGCTTCTGGGGTGCAGCGGGCGGCC
>JACMMK010000019.1 GCA_014379045.1 Burkholderiales bacterium | reverse complement strand
GATAACCCAGCGCCTCGAGCGCTGCGCGCAGCGTCTGCTTCGGCACGTCGCGCCAGACGCCCCAGATGTCGTGGTAGCCGGGCGCGATGCCGGCGACCCGCGCTGCCTCGGTCAGCGGCACCGGATTGAATCGATGAGCAGGACGCGTTCGAACATGGTGCGCGAAGACCCGGCACGACCGACAGCGTCGGCCCGTTGCAGCGATGGCATAAGCGCCGCAATCGGCGCCCGTCCCGACCGATGATGCCGCAATGTGTGCTGCGGCGGGGTTCTGCGCGCTTGAACGCCGCGCGCGCTGTCGCCGGCCGGGGTCGACGCTGCCCGCATGAGACGATTCCCTGGACGCCCCCTTACACTCCACTCACTGCGTTGTCGCGCATCGAGCCCCCATGCCTGAATCGAATCTGCTGCTGTCCGCGCTCTCGGAAGCCAACCCGCTGCCCCGACTGCTGATGGGTCCGGGACCGATCAACGCCGACCCACGCGTGCTGCGCGCGATGTCGGCGCCGCTGCTCGGGCAGTTCGATCCGCAGTTCCGCGCGTTCATGCGCGATACCCAGGCGCTGTATCGCGCCGTGTTCGAAACCGCGAACGCGCATACGCTGTGCATCGACGGCACCGCGCGCTCGGCAATCGAGACGGTCATGGTGTCTCTGATCGAGCCCGGCGACCGCGTCCTGGTCGCGAGCTTCGGCCGCTTCGGTCAGCTCAAGGCGGAGATCGCGCGCCGGGTCGGCGCCGACGTGCGCGTGCTCGACGCCGTGTGGGGAACGGTATTCGATCCGGCGCAGATCCAAGCGGCAATCGCCGCGTTCTCGCCGAAGCTCGTCGCGTGCTGCCAGGGCGACACCTCGACGACGATGCTGCAGCCGCTGGCGGACCTGGGTGCGCTCTGTCGCCGCCATGGGGCGATGCTGCAGGTCGACGCGACGGCCTCGCTCTGCGGCACCCCGTTGCCGGTCGATGCATGGCAGATCGACTGCGTGACCGGCGCCCTGCAGAAGTGTCTGGCGGGGCCTTCGGGCATCGCGCCGATCACGCTGTCCGACACGCTGGGCGAGGTGATCATGCACCGGCGCCATGTCGAGGAAGGGTTGCGCCCCGCCGGCTACGTCGCCGGCGCCGGTCGCATCATCGGTTCGAACTACTTCGACCTCGCGATGATCATCGACTACTGGAGCGAGCGCGCACTGAATCACCACACCGAGGCGACGACGATGCTCTACGCCGCCCGCGAATGTGCACGCATCTTCCTGCAGGAAGGTGCCGCCCGCGTGCATGCGCGTCACGCGCTGGCGAGTCGCGCTGTCAGCGCCGGACTGACGGCGATGCAGCTGAAGCTGTTCGGCGACCCGGTGCACAGGATGCCCAACGTCACCGGCGTGTGGATCCCCGACGGCGTCGACGGCGAGCGCGTGCGCCGCGCACTGCTCGAGGAATTCAACATCGAGATCGGCACCTCGTTCGGGCCGTTGCAGGGCCGCATCTGGCGGATCGGCACGATGGGCTACAACGCGCGCTGCGATGCCGTGCTGACCACCGTCGCCGCACTCGAGACCGTTCTCGCCGGCGAGCATCATCGTTTCACGCGCGGCGCCGGCGTCGATTCGGCGCGCGCGGTCTATCGCGAGGCGCGCGGCGACCCCGCCATGTCCCCGGCCCCGCCAGTCCCGGCTGCCTGACTAGGACGCCGACCGGCGCTTCGACTCGAACGCCGTCCCGCCGACGCGCGCGCAACAGTCTGCTACAACCCCCGGTCGCGGTACGGGAACTCCGCGGGTCTGACCAGCGTGTCGTCGTGCCAGGACCGCAGTGCGAGGTCGCAGATCGCGTAGCCCCAGTTGACCAGCCGCTCCTGCAGCGCCGGGTCCATTCCCGCGAATCGGGTCGGCAACGCAGCCAGTTCCGCCGCACGCGCAGGCGGGCACACGAGACACGTATCGGCCGGATAGTCCGCCGTCGTCGCACGCAACGACCAGTACGCACCGGCATAGTGTCGTTCGCGGAAACCCTCCTGAAGCGAATGCGCGCGCGCCGCGCGCAACGCCTCCAGCAGGACTTCGTTGGCGCGCGCGGACTGATCGGTCTTGCCGTCGACCGAGGCCAGGTGGCCCGGTGCACCGGCGCCGTCACTGACCCACAACGTTCCGCAGTCGTCGGCGTCGACGAGCGCGAGTGGATTACACAGCGCGCCGTCGGCGAGCTGCATCGCCATCGCGTCGCCGGCGCCGTCGCTTTCGCTGACCCGCAGTGCGGGGAACGCCGGTGGCATCGAGATCGACGCGCATACGGCGTCGGTGATCGGATACGTCGGGTCCCCGATCGAGATCGTGCCCTCGCGCTTGCGCGCCTCGGTGCTGAACAGAACCGGCGTCCCCGAGTTCAACTGGCTCGCGCCGATCGACAGCCCGGGTTGCACGGCCAGATCGCCGAACTGCACGCCGTGATAGAGCGCGCGATCGAAATTGTGCGAGATCCATTCGGTCAGCGAACGCGGGAACAGCAGCCCGCCGACGACCGAGCGTCCGTCGAGCGTGCGCGATGCCAGCGCACGCAACGGACCGATGACTTCGCGCAGCACTGCCGCGGGTGCGAACTGCTCGGCAGCGAGCCGCCCCCACTGCACCGCGAGCAGCCCTGCGACGATCGCCCCGCCCGACACGCCGCAAAGCCGGGTGGTCGAACCGAGCAATCCCGCTTCGGCGAGTCTCAGCACCGAGCCTGCGTTGAACAGCACGGCGCGGTAACCGCCGCCGGACAGACAGAGCGCGACCCCGGTGCGCGCAGACGCGTCGTTCGGCATGATCATCCCACCCTGGAAAGTTCGAAGAAGTACTCGGTGAGCGGCGCCCATTCGGCGTCAACGACATAGACGTACCTTCCTGCGGAACGCCAGGGCCGGTCGACCGCCAAGCACGACGCGGTCGCGTTCGAGTGCGCTCGGAGCGCCCAGCCGTGCAGGCAAGCCCCTGACGGTCGTCGCACTGAAGTCGCCAAGTCTAGCCGCGAACGCAGCCGCAGGTTGCACGCTTCCACATCGAAGTCGGCCGGAAAGGCCTTATTCAACGCGTCTGATCTATCATCGTCGGTTTGATCGAATCGATGTCACGTCTCCAGACTCCGATGCTCTCTCTCGCCCACGGGCTGCGTTTCGAACAGCTGTATCAGCGCGAAGGCCTGTGCGCCCTCGATGCGCGCTTCCTGGCATGGCTCGAGGCCGGCAGCGCCCCGCTCGCCCAGGCGCTGCGCGCCGCACGTGAATGCCCCGATGCGCTCGACCCCGCCGCCGAGGCGGCGCTGCTGATCGAGCTTTCCCCCTGGCTCGACGAGTTCGTCGGCGAACTGTTCGACATCGCCGACGCGGTACGCGCGCTGACGGCGCGGCACAACGCGCTCGCGCCCCTCTACGAATGCAAGCGTCAGTTCGTGCAGCGTCAGGCCGCGACCAAGGTAAAGCCGGAGGCGCTCGCGGGCTTCGATCCGGTTGCCGCCGAACACGCGCTGGTCGAGTGGTTCGGTGAGCCGTTCAGTGAACTCACGTTCGCCCGCGCCGTCGCATCGTGGCAGAACGAGCGGACGATGGCCGATCGCCTCGCGGTCGCGCTGCACTACGCGGCGTGGGCGCTGACCATCCCGGCGGGGCGCGCGCGCCATCTGCACGGCGTGCTGTTCAAGACCCCGCACCGGACCGATCCGCTGCATCTGGTGCCGGTCGAAACCGACACCACCGCCGGTTACAACGCGTTCACGCTCGGCGCCGAACACCAGCGCCATCGCGAGGGGTTTGCGTTGACCGACCCGGGTACCGACCTGGTCGGAGCACTCGACCAGGCGCATTACTGCATCTGGTGCCATCACCAGGGCAAGGATTCATGCTCGAAGGGGCTCAAGGAGAAGCTGAAGGGCGATCCGGCCGAGCAGGCCGCGTTGCCTGCCGCCGCGCACTACAAGAAGTCGCCGTTCAAGGTGACGCTCGCCGGGTGTCCGCTGGAGGAACGCATCTCGGAGTTCCACGAGGTCAAGGCGCAGGGTCATGCGATCGGCGCGCTCGCGCTGATCGCGATCGACAACCCGATGGTGCCGGCGACCGGGCACCGGATCTGCAACGACTGCATGAAAGCGTGCATTTATCAGAAGACCGAACCGGTGAACATTCCCGAGTCCGAAACGCGCACGCTGAAGGACGTACTCGAGCTGCCCTGGGGCTTCGAGATCTACAGCCTGCTCACGCGCTGGAACCCGCTCGACCTGCGCCGGCCCGTGCCGAAAACGCCTTCGGGGAGGCGCGTGCTGGTCGTCGGACTCGGCCCGGCCGGCTTCACGCTGGCGCACCACCTGATGAACGACGGCCATGTCGTCGCCGGCATCGACGGGCTGAAGATCGAGCCGCTGCCGTCCGAGCTCTCGGGGGTGGATGGTCACGGGCGACGCGTGCCGTTCCGGCCGATTCGCGACGTGCAGGACCTGTACGAATCACTCGACGAGCGCGTGATGGCGGGATTCGGCGGCGTGGCCGAATACGGCATCACCGTGCGCTGGAACAAGAACTTCCTGAAGATCATCCGCCTCGTCCTCGAGCGCCGTACCGAGTTCGCGATGTTCGGCGGCGTGCGCTTCGGCGGCACGTTGACGGCCGACGACGCTTTCGCGATGGGGTTCGATCACATCGCACTCGCCGCCGGCGCCGGACGCCCGACGGTACTCGACATGCCCAACGGGCTCGCGCGCGGCGTGCGCACCGCGTCGGATTTCCTGATGGGCCTGCAATTGACCGGCGCGGCGAAGCCCGACTCGATCGCCAACATGCAGGTGCGCCTGCCGGTGGTGGTCATCGGCGGCGGCCTGACTGCGGTCGACACCGCTACCGAATCGCTCGCGTACTACCCGGTGCAGGTGGAGAAGTTCCTCGTG
>JACMMK010000171.1 GCA_014379045.1 Burkholderiales bacterium | reverse complement strand
GCCTGCCCCCGGACGGAATGCGTCGGACAGGTCGTCGAGGTCGGTCGACGACAGCACGAGATCGACGGCGGCGGCGTTCTGCTCGAGGAAGGCCTGCTGCTTGGTGCCGGGGATCGGCACGATGTCGTCGCCCTGCGCGAGCAGCCAGGCCAGCGCGACCTGCGCGGTGGTGACGCCGTGCGCCGCGGCGACGCGCTCGAGCGGTGCGAGCAGCTCGAGGTTCTTCTCGATGTTGCCGGCATGAAAGCGCGGATGGATGCGCCGCCGGTCGTTGGGCGCGATGTCGTCGAGCGAGCGCACCCGCCCGGTCAGCAGCCCGCGTCCGAGCGGCGAGTAGGGCACGAAGCCGATGCCCAGTTCGCGGCACACCGGCAGGATCTCGCCCTCGACATGTCGCTCCCACAGCGAGTACTCGGTCTGCAGCGCACTGATCGGGTGCGTGGCATGCGCGAGGCGAAGCGACTGCGCGCCTGCCTCGCACAATCCCAGATACCGGACCTTGCCTTGACGCACCAGCGCCGCCATTGCACCGACGGTGTCCTCGATCGGTACGTCGGCATCGATCCGGTGCAGGTAGTAGAGGTCGATCGTGTCGACGCCGAGCTGCTTCAGGCTGCGCTCGCAAGCGACCGGCACGTACTCAGGTCGGCCGTTGTATCCCTTCTTGCCACCGGGCAGATCGAGATTGCCGAATTTCGACACGACGATCGCCTCGTCGCGGCGCCCCTCGATCGCCTCGGCGATCAGCCGCTCGTGACGTCCCTGCTGATAGGCGTCCGACGAGTCGAGGAAGTTCACCCCGAGATCGAGGGCCCGACGCATCGTGTCGACCTGCACCTGCGCATCGCGCTCGCCGAAGTTCGTCGTCGTGCTGCCCATGCCCAGACCGATCGCCGAGACGCGAAGCCCCTGCTGCCCGAGTGTGCGAAGTTCCATGGCTCGATGCCTCTGTGCGGCGGTCGTGGGGTAAGGTCAGTGGGGAGCGTCAGTCGGCGCTGATGCCGGCCGCCTTGATGATCGGCGTCCAGCGCGCGAGCTCGGCATTGACGAAGCGGCCCAGTTCCTCGGGCGACGACGGCACTACCTCGATGCCCTGGCGCAGGATCGTCTCGCGCACCTCGGGCATGTTGAGGATCTCGGTGATCGCCTGATGCAGCTTCTGCACGATCGGCTTCGGCGTCTTCGCGGTGGTGAACAGGCCGAACCAGAGCTTCGCTTCGAACTGCGGCAGTCCGGACTCGGCCGACCCGGGGATGTCGGGCGCGCCGATGAAGCGCTTCGGACTCGACACCGTCAACGGCCTGATCTTCGCCAAGCCTCCAGCCTTCAACTGCCCGGCGACCGTGACTGGCGACAGGAACGAGGCGGTCACTTCCCCCGAGATCAGCGCGGTCAACGCGAAGCCCGCGCTCTTGTACGGGATGTGTTCCATCTCGATGCCGGCGACGCGATTGAACAATTCGCCGGACAGATGACTGATGGTGCCGTTGCCCGCCGAGGCGTAGGTCAACCGGCCTTTCTGCTTGGCATAGGCGATCAGGTCCTTCACGTTCTGGATCGGCAGCGAGGCGTTGACCACGAGCGCGGTGACCCCCTGCGCGACCATCGTGATCGGCTGCAGATCGCGCGTCGGGTCGTACGAAAGTTTCGGATACAGGCTGACCGCGCTCACCATCGGTCCGGCATGGCCCATCACCAGCGTGTGGCCGTCCGGGTTGGCCTTCACCGCGACCTCGGTCGGAATCGTGCCGCCGGCGCCGGCGCGGTTGTCGATCAGCACCGGCTGTCCCCAGCGCTCGGTGAGCTTCTGGCCGATCACGCGCGAGAGGTAGTCGGCGGTGCTGCCGACGCCCTGCCCCATGATGCGCAGCGGACGCGTCGGGAAATCCTTCGCCGGGTCGGTCTGCGCCGAGGCGCCCAACGGAGCGATCGCCCCGGTCACCGCAAGGACACTCAGCCATGCCCGCAGCGGGCGTTCATTCGATCGTTTCATCTGGATCTCCTCCGGTCAGGGGTGAGCCGGTCGCTGCGAGCGCGCGCCGACGTCTTTGAAATGGTTAGGCGAGACAGTGTTCTGCAAAGCCTTTCAGGGTCTACTCGGCCTTCGCGCCCGACGCGCGCACGACTTTCTCCCAACGCGCGATCTCCGACTTGATATGCGCGGCGAATTCCGCCGGCGTACTGTCGAGCACTTCCATGCCGAGCGTCGCGAGCTTCTGGCGCGCGCCGGGGTCGGCCAGCACCTTGCGCATCTCGACGTTGAGCAGATTGACGATCGGCTCGGGCGTGCCGCCGGTCGCAGCGAACCCGAACCAGGCGGCGATCTCGAACCCGGGCACGCCGGCTTCGGCGATCGTCGGCATCTCGGGCAGCGACGGAATGCGCTTCGCATTGGTGACCCCGAGTGCGCGCAACTTGCCCGAGCGCACGAGCTCGGAGGCGACCGCGACGCTCGCGAACGACGAGGTCGTCTCGCCCGAGAGCACCGAGTTCACCGACAGCGGCGTGCTCTTGTACGCGATATGCGTCAGCTTGGTCCCGGTCAGCATGCCGAACAACTCGCCCGCCAGGTGCTGCGACGTGCCCGACCCGCCCGACGAGAACGTGAGTTCGCCCGGCTTCTTCTTCGCCAGCGCGATGAAGTCCTTGACCGTCTTCACCGGCAGCGACGGGTGCACGACCAGCATGTTCGGACTCGACGCGGCGAGGATGATCGGCGCGAAATCCTTGATCGGATCGAAATTCAGCTTCGAGTACAGCGTCGGATTGATGCCGTGCGTGCTGATCGTCGCGATGAACAACGTGTACCCGTCCGGTGCCGCTTTCGCGGCCAGTTCGGCGGCGACGTTACCGCCGGCGCCGGGGCGGTTGTCGACCAGTACCTGTTGCCCGAGCGAGCGCGACAGGCCATCGGCGATCACGCGCGTCAGCAGGTCGCCGGCCGACCCCGGGCCGAGCGTGACGTAGATGCGGATCGGCTTGATCGGATACTTCGGCGCCTGCGCCCAGGCGACGTCGGCCAGAGCGAACGACGAGACGTACAACGCGACGAGCGCAACACGCAATGCTGTCGAGGCCGGCCGTGCGCGGGTGATACGCATGCGCGACGCGCTACGCGCACGATGCATCACTGCGCCACCACGGCAATACCCTGGATCTCGATCAGGATGCCCGGTCGCGCGAAGTGCGATACGGTGATCAACGCGCTTGCCGGATACTTGCCGTCGGAGAAGCGCTTGCCGCGCAGCTCGACGAAGCGGTCGCCGTGGCGAGGATCGTTGATGAACACGGTCATCGTCACCATGTCGGCGAGCGTTCCACCCGCGCGCGCGATCGTCGCGTCGAGCAGATCGAAGATGCGCCCGGCCTGCGCGTCGAAGTCACCCGACAGATCTCGGCCGTCGGCATCCTTCAACGCCGTCTGCCCGGCGAGCCAGACGATCCGTCCGCCTTCGGTGATGACGGCCGGGGAATACGCGCGGCCTTTCTGCGCTTCGCCGGCCGGCAGGTGTTCTCGCTTCATCGATGCACTCCGTTCATTGTTGAGCTTCCTGGCGACTCCATCGGTACCGCTCGACGATGCGCTCGGCATCACTCGGCCTTCGCGCCCGATTCCTTCACGACCTTGCCCAGACGCACCACTTCCGCGGCGAGGAACTTGTCGAACTGTTCGGCGCTCATCGACATCGTCTCGGCGCCCTGCGTAAGAAACAGGTCACGAACCTCGGGCAGCGCCAACACCTTGTTGACGTCGCGGTTCAGACGATCGACGAGCGGTCGGGGTGTCTTCGACGAAGCGAGCAGGCCGAACCAGCCGTCGAAGCCCGCGCCCGGAAACGTCTCGACCAGCGTCGGCAGGTCGGGCAGCACCGTCGAGCGCTTGTTGGTGCCGACCGCCAGTCCGAGCAGCTTGCCGGCCTTGATCTGGTTCATCGACGCGACCAGCGGCACCATGAAGAAATCGACGCGCCCGCCAAGGATATCGGTGAGCCCCTCCGGCACGCCCTTGAACGGGACGTGCTGCGCCTTGATGCCGAGTGCGGTGCGCACGACTTCGCCGTTCAGGTGCGTGGAACTGCCGATCCCGGCCGAGGCGAACAGCAGTCCGTTCGGACGCTTCTTCGCGAGTTCGACCAGGTCGCGCACGTTCTTCACCCCGAGCGACGGCGACACCACCATCACGTTGGGCACGATCGCGACCGGCGCGATCCCGGAGAAATCCTTGATCGTGTCGAACGGCAACTTCGCCGCGAGCGTCGCGTTCGCGGCATGGCCGGAGGACACCATCAACAGCGTATGCCCATCGGGGTTCGATTTGAGCATCAGCTCGGTGCCGACGATGCCGAGCGCACCGGGTCGATTGTCGGTGAGCACCTGGTGGCCCCAGATCTCGGTCAGCCGCGCGCCCGCGGTGCGCGCCAGGATATCGGTCGCGCTGCCCGCGGAAAACGGCACGACGATGCGTACCGGACGATTCGGGAAATCCTGGGCAAGTGCGGCCATCGACAGGGAACACGCCGCAGTCAGTGCGGCGCCCTTGATTGCAGGGTTCATCGACAGTCTCCTTTGGTGGCTCACGGACCGCTCGGGCGGTCTCGCTGTTCGAGTATGAAGGGCGGTCGCTGTGGCAAGAAGCCTTTCGTACCGTCCTGCCTGCGTGGCTGCGGCCGTCTCTGCCGATGCTACGATTTCGGCAGCCCCAGTTGCGCCGCCATCCAGTCGGCCGTCTGCGTGCGATACCGATACGCGCGATTGTTGACGACGTGATTGCCGTCCTCGACCAGAAGCAGTTCGACCGGTCCACTTGCTTCGCGCGCCAGACGCTCGGCATCCTGCCACGGGATCAGCCGGTCCTGCTTGCCAGCGACGATGAACAGCGGGCAGGTGATGTCGCCTGCGACGCCTTCGAGCGAAAGGGTATGCGCGTGATGTCGGGCCGCGTCGTCCGTCGCACACTTGGCGCGCACCTGGAAGGCGCGACGGGTGAGTTCGGGCAGGCCGTCCCAGTTCGCGCCCATGTTATAGGGCCCCGACAGCGCGATGCAGGCGCGCGCGCGTTTCTCGAACGCCGCGGCGCGCGGCGCGTAGTAGCCGCCGAGCGACACGCCCCACAGCGCTGCGCGCTCTGGATCGATATCGGTGCGCGTCTGCAGCCAGTCGAACACCGCACGCACCGGCACCTCGTAGTCGCCCTGGATGGCGAACTCCGACTCGCCCTCGCCCTGCCCCGGACCGTCGAAGGCGAGCGTCGCGATTCCGCGTTCGAGGAAGTTGCGCTCGTACGCGTCCATCTCTTCCTTGCAGGAGTCGAGGCCCATACACATCACGACGATCGGCGGTCGTGCGCTGCCCGCCTTGCCGGACGCATCGCTGCGACGCGCCGAAGGCTTGCGCAGTTCGCCCTTGAGCGTGTTGCCCTGAAACGGAATCTCGACACGCTCTCCCGGCGGATCGATCAGCGGCAGCGCCTTAAGGCGTGCGGCCACCGCTTTCGCATGTGCCGAGCGCATCTGGTCGATATCTTCTACGAACACGAACTTCGCAAAGTGATGGCAGACCGCGGCACGCGAGAAATGCTCGCCCGCAGACAGCCGATGGCCCTGTGCGAGATCGTGTTCACCGAGCGCTTCATGCACTTCACCGCGCGCGACCCAGGCGCGACACCAATCGCTCCATGCCGTCATGCCGCCGGTCACGTCCTGGAAGTCGGTCAGCGGAATGCCGTTCGCGATCAGCCGGGGCGCCCAATGGGCGAGCGCGGAGCGCAGCTGTGGGTCGCCTTGTGATGCGGCGTGCGTTGCGGTCATTCGAACCTCCGGTCCACGATCTACGGTGGCTCGCCATTCCGGTGATGTCAGGGGCGAGTTCTATCGCGTACAGCTATGCTAGCGATCATATCAACCAATCGTCAACAATTTCCGTATTGGTTCGATCGGAGTTAACCAATTCACGTTGCCGTCTTCCCCAGCCGACACTTGGCAAACGAACGGGATTTCTGGTGCGCTGCACCAACCGTCCTTCACCCGCTGCACTCGATTTGAACCAATCGCCAAATTGGTTTAGGTTGCGATCTGACATGGCCTCCCGCATCCGTTCCCGCGATTCGACCCGCGATCTACGCGCCTTCGTTCTGTCTCATGCAGGGGACGGCGCTACAACAGGCGATCGGCTTCCGACTGAACGTGCGTTCGCCGAGCGTTTCGGTCTGCCCCGCAACGCGGTGCGCCGCACGTTGGCCGATCTCGAAGCCGAAGGCCGCATCCGCCGCGAGGTCGGGCGCGGAACGTTCGTCGCCGCGCCGTCTCAGGCGACTGCGCAAGCCGCAACTGCGCGTCGCGCAAGTCCGGCCGAGTTGATGGAAGCCAGACTGCGTATCGAACCCGCGGCCGTCGAACTGATCGTCGTCAATGCGACGCCTGCCGACTACGATCGGATGGACCATTGCCTCGACCGTTCGGAGCGAGCCGTCACGCTGGACGAGTTCGAATCCTGGGACGCCGCGTTCCATCTGACCTTGGCAGCCGCCGCGCGCAACGAACTGATCACCCGCATCTACGAGCTGTTCCACGAAGCACGGCAACATGCCGATTTCGGCAAGCTGCGCGACCGGATCGTCACCGAAACGTTGCGTATCGAATATCAGAAGCAGCACCGGGCGATCGTCGAGGCGCTGAAGAAGCGCGATGCGACCGCCGCACGGCAAGCCGTGGTGATCCACCTCACCTATGCGCACCGGAACCTGTTCCACGGCTGAATTCTATTTGTGGTGATCCAGTAATTTCTACCCGGCCACCCGGCGGTGCGGACGAACACTTGGACCACCAGGAGGTAGTTCATGTATTCGAGAGGTCAAGGATGCGGGCAGGCGAGCGCCACATAAAGCTCGGCAGCGCGTCGGGGAGTGCAGAAGTTCACATAAATTGCGACGGTCCAAAAACGCAAGCCCGCGACGTCGGGTAGAGAGAAACTGGCGCGCCGTTGGTGATTCCACGCGTTGGAGTGCGAAGCACGTATCGATGTGCCGCTAGATGATCGGGGGTTGATGCGTATGCGGAAT
Source organism: Burkholderiales bacterium (assembly GCA_014379045.1). Taxonomy (GTDB): domain Bacteria; phylum Pseudomonadota; class Gammaproteobacteria; order Burkholderiales; family CAIKXV01; genus CAIKXV01. The sequence continues at coordinate 124 of JACMMK010000171.1, read as the reverse complement.
GTGCCAACGCCCGCGCACATCATTGACCGCCTAAAAGGCTTCTTTCAGTTTGCCGAAGTGCGTCGTCAAAACCCTCAGCTTTCGCGATGCAAATACGTACGTCATTCCCCAAGTGCGGATCTGG
>JACMMK010000170.1 GCA_014379045.1 Burkholderiales bacterium | reverse complement strand
GGCCCCACCGGAAACGGCGCGGCGCATCCGGTCAGCACCGACACCGCAGCGGCGAGGAAGGCTGCGTGCCGCGCCGAACTCGCCATCGCCAGCCGTCTCATTCGTCGACGTCCGGTTGGCGTTCCGCCGCGCGCGCCCCGCGACGCGCCCGCTCGGCCTCGATCATGGCCAGCGAAAAGCCCGCGAGACGCTCCGCCAGCGCATCGATCGCCTCCGGACCGGCAAGCAGTTCCGGCGCGATCTCGTTGACGATCTCCTGGCCGACGAAAAAATGCACTGCCATCCCCACGATCGCGAACGCGAGCCGCTGTAGATCGGAATCCGAACGTTGCAGGTCGAATTCGCGCGACAGCACCCGGATCAACGCCGCATGTTGCGGTTTGATCTCGTTTTCGATCTCGTCGGCCCAGACGCCGGTCGGCTCGACCATCTCGCGGAAGTGCAGGCGCATCACCAGCCGCACTTCCTCGCCCCGCTTCAGCGGTTCCAGGAATTCGGCGAAGAAGCGCTGCATCAATACCGGCAACGCAATGCCGTCGATCTCGAATTCCTGCCCACGCGGGCAGAGATCTCCGAGCGGCTCGAGGAACGCGATTCGATACAGGCCGGCTTTGTCGCCGAAGTAATAGCCGATCGCCGATACGTTCGCACCGGCCGCCTGCGCGATCTCGCGCGTGCTGGTCCGCTCGAAGCCCTTCTCGGCGAACAGCCGCAGTGCCGCATGCAGAAGTTTTTCACGCGCCTGCGCACCATCGGCGCGGCTTGCTACGGTCGGGTCGACCATCGGCTCACCCATTCAATCGGACGATTGAACTATATCGAACGACCGTATGAAGTAAAGCCGCGAGCTTCTGTTCGATCAAAAACGTCTGATCAGCGTCATCCGCTCGCCGTCACGCTGCATCTCAACCCGGTTCAGGAAACTCATTCCGAGCAGGATCACCGGCAGGTTGTCGCCCTCGTGCACGGAGGCGTCGACGTTGCTCAGCGCGATGTCGCCGATCTTCACGTTGGCGAGCGTGACCCGATACACCGGGACAGTCCCGTTCGCCGTCGACGTGTAGCCGCGCTGCCCCTGCAGGTAGTTGATGCCCATCTGGCGCGCTGTCGAATTCGACATTGAAATGTAGGTGGCTCCGGTGTCGACCAGCACCCGGGCAGAGGTCCCGTTGATCTCCGCATTCGCCCAGAAATGGCCGCGTCCGTCGGAGAGGATCACGGTCTGCTGGCGGCCTGCGTTCGAGCGCTTCGCGGCGATCGACTGTCCGATCGACAGCGTCTCGCGGCGGCCGTTGATCTCGACCACGGCCTGCTGGCTGTTCGCCGAGACCAGCCGGACCCCCTCCGGGGTGGTCTGCCCGGTCTTGATGGTGCGTGGGTTGCCGCCATTGATCACCAGCACCGCGGCATCCTGGAACAGGCCGATCACGTTGACCTCGACCGGCGCCTGGGGAAATGCCGGCATCGAGGCCGCGAACACGGCCAGCGCCAGCCACCGGCGCAGACGCCCGCCGCGTGCGGCCCGCCACGCTGCAAGACGTGAGCGCGCATCGGCAGACTCGTTGCGGAGGTGGGGCGGACGATCGGCTACGATAATGACTCCTCGACCACGATCACGCCGCGATCAGCACAATGAAACCCGTTGCAATATTTCGCCACTCGAACACCGAAGGTCCAGGACATTTTGCCACGTTCCTCGAAGCGAACGGCATTGCGTGGCAGCTCTTCGCGAGCGACGCGAACACGGCGATCCCGACCGATTCGACCGCCTATGCCGGCCTCGCGTTCATGGGCGGTCCGATGAGCGTCAACGATCCGCTGCCGTGGATCGACCCGTCGCTCGCCCTGATCCGTCACGCGGTCGAACACGAGGTGCCGGTCATCGGACACTGCCTGGGCGGTCAACTGATGTCGAAGGCGCTCGGGGGTGTGGTGAGCCGCAATCCGGTGAAGGAGATCGGTTGGGGCGAAGTCACGATCGATCCGTCGCCGGTAGCGAATCACTGGTTCGAGGGATGCATGTCGTTCGAGTCGTTCCATTGGCACGGCGAGACCTTCACGATCCCGAGCGGCGCCACGCGCCTCGGGTCGAGCGCCTGGTGCGACAACCAGCTGTTCGCGCTCGGGCCGCACCTCGGCATGCAGTGCCATGTCGAAATGACCGAGCAGATGATTCGCGTCTGGGCGCGCAGCGGCTGGAACGAGATTCGCGACAACCCGGTGCCCTCGGTGCAGAGCGGGGAGTCGATGCAGACGAATCTCGAAGCGCGTGTCGGCGCGCTGCACGCGATCGCCGACCGGCTCTATGGCAAGTGGATCGGCGGGCTCAAGCGCTAGCGCGTCGGGCGGCGGTGCATACGAGGCGACGGGCACCGATCGTCGGGTGTATCGATGCGGCGTGTTCCGCCCGCAGGTCGTTAATGCGACGGGGTCGCCCTTTCGTCACTGAGGCGACGGGCTTCGACCGCCGGCGGGTGAAGCGATACGCTTCGCCCGTCGCGCGTCACTCGCGGAAGTTGTCGAACTGCACCGGATAGTCGGTGATCGATTTCTTGACGAGGGCGATCGCATCCTGAAGGGCGTCGCGCTTGGCGCTCGATACCCGCACCGCATCGCCCTGGATGCTGCCTTGGACCTTCATCTTGCTGTCCTTCAGCAGTTTGACGATCTGCTTGGCGCGGTCGCTCTCGATGCCGGTCTTCACCTTCACCGTCTGCTTCGCCTTGTTGCCGCTCACCTTCTCCATCTCGCCGTGTTCGAGACAGCGGATGTCGACGTTGCGCTTGGTGAGCTTCGCGACCAGCACGTCCATCACCTGGCCGACCTTGAAATCGTCGTCGGCGAACAGCGTGAGCACCTTGTCTTTCTCGTTCCACTCGATGCGCGCGTCGGACCCCTTGAAGTCGAACCGGTTAGTGACTTCCTTGTTGGCTTGATCGAGGGCGTTATGTACCTCGACCTGATTGACTTCCGAAACGATGTCGAATGAAGGCATGGTGGGCAACGCAGTGCGGAGTCAGGACGACGATTGTAGCGCCGTGCGCGCACCGGGCGCCGCGCGCGCAAAGCGGATCGGCGCCGCGACGCATAAAGGCTCGGCAACGGGTTGCGCCGACCTACCGCCGGTAAACTAATCGCGGTAGGCTGCGGGCTCTGCGCTCCTCGAACCCCTACCTCGATGACCGACTCCGCTACGCTCGCGCAGCATCTCGCCAGGGTCGCACTCGGCGACCGCGACGCGTTGCGCCAGGTCTACGACGCAACAAGTTCGCATCTTCTCGGTGTTGCGCTGCGTATATTGAACAGGCGTGAACTCGCGGAGGATGTCTTGCAGGATGCGTTCGTCAATGTCTGGCACCACGCAGGCAGTTATCAGGCAGCGACCAGTCAGCCGATGACCTGGCTGATCTCGATCGTGCGCAACAAGGCGCTGGACCATCTGCGGCAGGCGCGACGCCACGCGGCGGATTCGCTCGACCAGGGCGTCGACGGCGACGAGGGCGGTGAAAGTACCGTGGCAAAGATCGCCGACGAGCGCCCCAATCCGCTCGAGATGTTGACGCGCTCGAGTGAAGCGCTGCAGATCCGCGCGTGCCTCGATGCGCTCGATGCGAGCCATCGGCAGAGTCTCGCGCTTGCCTACTATCATGGCCTGTCGCATTCCGAGATCGCCAGCCACCTGCACGCGCCCCTGGGCAGCGTCAAGGCTTGGGTGCGGCGCGGGCTCGAGCGTCTCAAACGTTGTCTCGGCGACTGACGCGCGCGCTAGCGCACGCCTGAATCGGACGACCCGGCTGCCCGACCCGATGAACTACGATCGCTCCGATCTGCTCGATCGCCTCGCCGGCGAGTATGTGCTGGGCACGCTGCGCGGACCGGCGCTGCGGCGCTTCGTGCGCTTGC
>JACMMK010000169.1 GCA_014379045.1 Burkholderiales bacterium | reverse complement strand
GGGCGCCTCCGAGCAATCGGGCACATCCCACCATTGCGCTGTCGGCCCCAGAGCCCGACTCGGCTACGTCGATCCCGTCACCTTTCAGGTGACGGGGCCCTCGCCGCGGGCCTCGCGGGCTCATTGTTCGGCCCTCAGGTTGGCACTCTTGATCACGTCGGCCCAGCGTCGGTAGTCCTCGCGGATGAACTTCGCGAGTTCCTCGGGCGAGCTCTTCATCGGCTCTGCCCCGATGCTCGCGAGGCGTTCGCGCACGTCGGGCTCGAACATCGCCCGCGACAGCTCGGTGTTCAACCGGCGCACGATCGCCGATGGCGTTTTCGTCGGCGCGAACACCGCGTACCAGGTCTGCACTTCCAGGCCGGGGTAGCCGGCTTCGGCGATCGTCGGAATCTCCGGCGCGTTCGGCACGCGTCCCGGCGTCAGGGTCGCGAGCGCGCGCAGCTTGCCGGCCTTCACCTGGGCCAGTGCCGCGCCGGTGCCGATGGTGATCAGCTGCACGTTGCCCGCCACCGTGTCCATCATCGCCGTGGCCGCGCCCTTGTACGGCACATGCACGACCGAGATGCCGGTGCGTACCGCAAGCAGTTCGGTCGCGAGGTGGTTCGACGTGCCGACCCCGCCCGAGCCGAAGTTGATCTTGCCCGGGTGGGCCCGTGCGAAGGCGACCAGATCCTTCACGCTCTGCGCCGGCACCGACGGGTGCACGGCGATCAGATTCGGGATGACCGCGACCAGCGAGACCGGATCGAAGTCCTTGAACGGGTCGTAGCCGAGTTTGCGGTACAGGCTCGGGCTGATCACGAAGCCGGGGGCAACCAGCACCAGCGTGTAGCCATCCGGGGCGGCACGGGCGACGATCTCTGCGCCCAGGTTGCCGCCAGCGCCGGGACGGTTGTCGAGCAGCACCGCTTGTCCGACCGATTCGCCCAACCGCTGCGCCATCGCGCGACCGAGGATGTCGGTACCGCCGCCCGGTGGAAACGGCAGCACCAGACGCACCGGCTTCGCCGGCCAGGTCGGTTGCGCATCGGCGCCCCCGGCGATGCAAAGCGCAGCGACGACGATCATCGGCGCCGACTTCCCGATGCGATGGCGCGCGTGAAGCGAACGAAAACCCATTCCGACTCCTCCGCCGACGGGTTGCGACCCGCAGCCGTTGATTGTTATTGGGGGCTATTGTGCCGCCAGTGCGACCGGTCTGGAAGGCCTGCGTCGAATGTCGCCGAATGCGAGGGCAGGTGCCGATTGCGCACGTATCACCGGAATGCGTCGCCTGCTGATTCGCGCGCGTGTTGTGCGACGCGGAGTGCAGGCTGCACTGCGCTGCGCGCAGGCGCCACAGCGGCGTATGTGAGGTAGCGCACAGACCCACCCCCGGCGCAGCCCTACACAGAGGGACGCGTGATCGCGCAGTGAAGCGTGCAGAGCGGTGCTCGACGCGCTCGAAGTGGGTACGACCAACATCGAGCGCCCGCGGGTATCGACCCGCTCGAGCGGGTAGCTCTGCGCCACGACCGCCGCGGGACGGGCAGCCGCTGACAGGTGAGCGTCCCGAGGGGATCGTGTTGCATGCCCAACGGGCCCGAAAGCCGAGCCCGGCCGTCGTTGAGCCAGTTTTACTTGGGAGGACACCGGTAATGACCCTGATGTACGGTAGCGCGCCATTCGGTCCGGACCCAGCGGGCACCTTCAACTTCGAGCGGAAGGAGCCGGCGATCGTTCTCTACTGGGAGGATTACCCCAAGCGGTTCCGTGTCGAGGTTGCCGGCAAGATGGTCGCCGACAGTCGACGCGCCAAGGCATTGCACGAAACGGGGCAGATGATGCGGGTGTGCCTGCCCGGCGCGGACGTGCGGTTGGATCTGCTGGAGACCAGTGGGACGTCCAGGAAGTCCGCGGCCACCGGCACTGCAAAGTGCTGGTCGATGCGAATGGGCGACCGGTTGGTCGAGAATGTCGCCTGGTCCTACGACGATCCGCCCCCGTCCGCCCCGCCCCTCCAGGGCTACGTGTCGTTCGACCTCGATGCGGTCGACGCCTGGCATGAAGAGGACGACAAGGGCTACGCGCACCCGCGCGATCCGTACCACCGCTTCGACCTTCACAACGCCGCGCGCCGGGTCGTGGTCAGACTGGGCGACGTCGAGGTGGCGCGAAGCGAGCGGCCGAAACTCCTGTTCGAGACGGGACTTCCCCCCCGCTACTATCTTCCGCCGGAAGACATACGCATCGACCTGCTCGAGAAGAGCTCGATGGTGTCGGAGTGCCCGTACAAGGGCGACGGCCAGCATTGGCACGTCGTCACCGGCGACACGCGAATCGAGGACGCAGCGTGGAGTCTGCCGGCGCCGCTGGGCGAAGCGGTGGCGATCGCCGGCTGGATCTGCTTCTACCCCGACAAGATGCATGTCGAGGTGGACGATGGGGTGCAATCAGCATAGAACCGCTGCGATCAGGGCGCCGCGACCGTCTGCGCCGTGCTGCTTGCCGGCACGCGAGTCGATCCGTGCCGATCACTTGTGCGCGCCGCCCGCCCACTGGTTCGCGCGCTCGTTGCGCGCGGCCAGGCGCGCGGTCTCGTCGATGCGTCTGGCGCGGGTCTCAGGGCGCTGCGCGGTAGCGATCCATTCGAGGATGCCGCGCTTTGCGGAGCGCGGAAACGCACCGAAATGTGCAGTCGCCCCGGGCGCGTTTGCCAGCGCTGCGACCAGATCGGTCGGCAGTTCGAGCGCCTCGATCGCATCGAGTGCCGACCACGAGCCGTCGCGCCGCGCTGCCTCGACCTTCGCCAGCCCGGCCGACATCATGAGACCGGCTTCGATCATCCGTTCGACGCGTTGCTTGTTGGGTCGCGACCAGCCGGTGCCGGTTTTGCGCGGAGCGAACCAGAGCTTCGTCCGTGCCGCGTCGACCTTGTTCGGTTTGCTGTCTATCCAGCCGAAACAGAGCGCCTCTTCGACGAGCGCGTCGTATCCCGGCGCAGGCTTGCCCGAGGCCTTCTTGTACGTGATGACCCAGACGCCACGGGCCCGACGATGATTGGCCGCGAGCCAGGCGCGCCACGCCTCCCGCGTGAGCGCGTGCATCGAGTCGTCGTGCGGTGCCGCGGGCGCAGCGGCATCGCCCCCGGCGTCCGGAGTACGCGGCCGGGGAGCCTGCTTCGCTTTACCCACCCCCATCCAGGTGTCAGCCCAGCGCCTGCACCACGCGCTCGGCGAACACGCGGGTGTTGCCCTTCCCACCGAGATCGCCGGTGCGCGCCGCGTCGTCCGCAAGCGCGGTGTCGACGGCCGCATGGACCGCACGCGAGGCCTCGATCAGCGCGGGTTGCCGATGCTTGACGCCGAGCCATTCGAGCAGCATGCCGCTCGACAGAATCATGCCGGTCGGATTGGCGATGCCGCGCCCGGCGATGTCCGGTGCCGAACCATGCCCCGCATTGGCGACCGCGTGCTTGTCGCCGGCGTTGAGTGCCGCAGCGAGCCCGAGCCCGCCCGACAGCGCCGCCGCCTCGTTCGACAGGATGTCGCCGAACATGTTGGTGATCAGGATCACGTCGTGGCGCTCGGGCCGCGTATAGAGTTCGGCCGCCATCGCGTCGACGTCGAACTCGATGAATGCGACATCCGGACAGGCCTTCGCCTGCGCGTACGCCTCTTCCATGAACAGGCCGTCGGACATCTGCAGCACGTGCTGCTTGCCCACTGCGGTGACGCGCTTGGCGCGCCGCTGCGCCCACTCAAACGCTACCTTCGCGATGCGTCGCGACGCCGAGCGGGTGATCTTGCGCACCGACAGCGCCATGTCGGGTGTGGGCATGAACTCGCCGATGCCCTGGAACATGTTGCGGTCCGAGTAGAAGCCCTCGGTGTTCTCACGCACGATCAGCAGATCCATGCCGCGGCGCGAATCGGGCACCGCCGCGCGGTGGCGGGCGGGACGCAGGTTCGCGTACAGCTCGAGGCGCTTGCGGATCGTGCCCGGCACGTTGACGCCGCCCTGCGCCGACGGCGGGTAGCGGGTCATGCCGCACGGCCCGAGGATCGCGCCATCTGCCGCGACCACTTTGGTGATCGTCTCGTCCGTCAGCGTCGACCCCACCAGACGGTGGCTCGCCATACCGACTTCCACCTGTTCGAAGGTGAGCGCAAGTCCGAACCGGCGATCGGCCGCGCGCACGACTTCCATGGCGGCCTCGACGATCTCGGGGCCGATGTCGTCACCGGGCATCACTACGATGTTCATCTTGCGCTCCTTGCGTTGTCGGGCCGCTGTCGACAGTCAGCGATCGCTGGTTTCACTCCACCTTGATTTTCGCCTGTTCGACCACCATCGACCAGCGCTTGTATTCGCTTTCGATGCGCGCGACGAAGCGTTCGGGGGAGCCCCCAGACGCGATCATGCCCTGATCGGCGAGTTGCTTCTGCAGATCGGCATCGCGCAGCCCGCGGTTCACCGCCTCGTTCAGCGCATCGACGACCGGTCGCGGGGTATCGCGCGGGGCGAGCAGACCGAACCAGAGATCGACCTCGAACCCCGGCAGCGTCGCCGACATCACCGGCACGCCCGGCAACGCGTCCGACGGCTTCGCCGTACTGACCGCGAGCGCGCGCATCTTGCCGGCCTGGATCTGCGGCAGCATCGGCGGCAGGCTGCCCAGAATGAACTGGCAGGCCCCGGCCAACAGATCGACCATCGCGGCGCCGGTGCTCTTGTACGGCACGTGCGTAAAGCGCACTTTGGCCTGGCTCGCCATCAGTTCGGTGGCCAGGTGCGTGATGCCGCCGAGTCCGCTCGACGCGTAGCACAGCTCGCCGGGCCGACTGCGCGCGAGCTTGAAGAACTCCGGCAGGGTCTTCACCGGCAGCGAGGCATGCACGGCAAGCACGAACGGCACGTAACCGATCTCGGCGACGCCGCGAATCGTGCGGATCGGATCGAACGCTGGCTTCTGCAGTGCCGCCGAGGTCGAGAAGCTGCCCGACATGATGATGATCGTGTAGCCGTCGGCCGGTGCCTTCGCCGCGAGTTCCATTCCGATCAGTCCACCGGCGCCGCCCCGGTTGTCGATCACGAAGCCCTGCATGAACTGCTCCTGCAGCTTGTTCGAGACCTGGCGCGCGATGATGTCGCTGCCGCCTCCCGGTGCAAACGGCACGATGACGCGCACGGGCTTAGCCGGATAGACCTGTGCCACCGCAATCGACGGCGCGATGATCGACAGGGCAACGGTGCAGAACACTACACGCAACGAATGCTTCATGTTCCGGACTCCTCCAGCGCGATCGCGATCCCGGCGTCTTGTCGCCATCGCGGTCATTCGACCTGCATGTTGGCGGCCTTCACCACGCGTGCGAATTTGGCGATGTCGGTCGCGATGAGCTTGCCGAAGCTCTCGGGCGTGCCGCCGAGCGTCACCGCACCAAGGCTCAGCAGTCGCTCGCGCACCTCGGTCAGCAGCAACACCTTGTTGATGTCCGCGTTCAGTCGCTGCACGATTTCGCGCGGCGTGCCGGTCGGCAACATCGCGCCGTACCAGGTTGCCGCGGCGTAACCCGGAACGCCTGCTTCGGCAACTGTCGGCACGTCGGGCAGCACACCGGCGCGGCTCTCTTCGGTCGTTGCCAACACGCGCATGCGCCCCGACTGGATGTGCGGCAACGCGACCGGCATCGTGTTGAAGCCGACTGCGACCTGCCCCGCGACGATGTCGATCGCCGACGCGGACCCGCCCTTGTACGGGATATGGATCATCTTCACGCCCGCCATCAGACTGAACATCTCGGCGGCGAGGTGCTCCGGGCTGCCGCTGCCCGAGGACGCATAGGTGATCTCGCCCGGGCGCTTCTTCGCCAGCGCGATCAGTTCCTTCAGATTCTTGACCGGCAACGACGGATGCACGACGACCGCCTGCGGCACCGAACCGATCGCCACCAGCGGCGTGAAGTCCCGCTCGAGATCGTACTTGAGCCCGCGGTATAGCGATTTGCTGACCGCATGCGACACCGAGATGAACAGCACCGTGTAGCCGTCGGGTGCCGCCTTCGCAGCGAGCTCGGCTGCCAGGTTCGCATTGGCGCCGGGACGGTTCTCGACGATCACCTGCTGGCCGAGTGCGTCGGCGAGTCGGACAGCGACGGTGCGCGCCATGATGTCGGTGCCGCCGCCGGGCGCGAAGCCTACGAGGAAGCGTACCGGCTTGGCCGGATACGGCGGTGCCTGCGCGAATACGGACGCGGCGATGGCACTGAAGCAGATGCCGAGCGTGACGCCGCACACGACACGGGTCGAGCGTGATGCGTGATCCATTGACCTTCTCCCTGGCGTTATCGGCTGCGTCGTTACTGCTCGATCTTCACGTTCGCCTCGACGATGATGCGACCGAACTTGGCCGATTCGGCACGGATGAACTCGCGGAACTGGTCGGGACTCATCGGTGAGGGTTCGAAACCCGAGTCGCGCAGCTTGCCAGCCACATCGGGCACCCGCAGCGCCTGCACGGCCGCAGCATGGATCGTCTTGATCTGTGCGGCGGGCGTACCTGCCGGTGCGAGCATGCCGAAGAAATTCACCACCTCGAAGCCGGCGAGTGCAGGCGTGTCGGCGAGCGGGGGCACGTTCGGCAGCGCCGACACGCGCGTGCTCGAGGTCACCCCCAGCGCACGCATCCGCCCGCCTTCGATGAACGGCAATGCCGCACCGATACTGACGAAGGTCATCGTGATGTGCTTGCCGACGACATCGGCGATCTGCGGCGCCGCGCCCTTGTACGGGACATGCACGATGCGCACGCCGGCCATCTTGTTGAACAGCTCGCCGGTCAACTGCTGCGGGTTGCCGACGCCGCTCGACGAGAACGTGAGCTTGCCCGGATGCTCCTTCGCATACGCGATCAGCTCGGCGACCGTCTTCGCGGGGACGTCTGGATTCACCGCGAGCACATTGGGCACCCGAACCAGCAGCGTCACCGGCGTCAGGTCGGTTTCCCAGTCGTAGCTCATCGGTTTGTACAGATGCGGATTGACCGCGACCTCGCCCGAGTTCACCAGCAGCGTGTACCCGTCGGGCTTCGCCTTGGCCACGGCGGCGGTGCCGATCATGCCGCTCGCGCCGGCGCGATTCTCGACGACGATCGACACGCCGAGCGCCTGGCGCATCGGCTCGGCGACGAGGCGCGCAGTAAGGTCGGTGCCGCCCCCCGCCGGGAACGGTACGATGATGCGGATCGGCTGGCTGGGGAAGGCGGGCTGCGCCTGCACAACCCCTGCGCACAGCAACGACGACCCCACCAGCGAAACGAAGGGTGCGGCCAGGCGCTTGCAGGATTTCGGGCGTTTCATCGCGACGCTCCTCCTTCGGGTGGATCGACATGCTCGAGCCCACAGAACGCGCCCCCGTGAAAGCGCGCGGCGGGATCCTGCGGCGGCGGCACGATGTGCGCGATTTCGGCCGCATACTGCTCGGCGTCGTCGCGCGGCACATAACCGATGCGCGCGGCGTCGGGGCTCGTCCAGCGCGCGCGGGTATTCGCCGAGATGCCGTAGACCACCGCGAAGCCGTAGTCGGGCGCTTCGATCGCACAGCGCACGAGCTCGGCCATGTCGCGCGGACTGATCCACGTCGCGAGCTGGCGCGCATCTTCAGGACGCTCGCGAAACGAACCGATGCGCAAGCACGCCACCGACATCGCGTACTTGTCGACGAACAGGCGTGCCAGCGCTTCGCCGAACACCTTCGATACACCGTAGCGGGAATCGGGACGCACCGGTTCGTCGATGCCGACGTACGCGTCGGCACGGTTGAAGCCGATCGCGTGATTCGAACTCGCGAACACGATGCGCCGGACGCCGGCTGCGCGCGCGGCTTCGAACAGCGCGACCGTGGCGACGATGTTGTTGGGCAGGATCGCATCCCACGGCGCCTCGCGCGGCACGCCCGCAAAATGCACGACGCAGTCGATATCGCGCACCGCCTCGGCCGCGAGCGCCGGGTCGGCGAGGTCACCGAGCAAGGTCTCCTCGTTCGCGCCCATCGCCTCGACTGGTGCGCGATCTGCGAGGCGCAGCCGCGCATAACGGCCGGTCAAGGCACGGTGCAGGCAGCGCCCGATGCCGCCTGCGGCCCCGGTGATCAACACCCGCGAGGCGGCGACGGTGTGCGCTTTCGGCAGGGGCTGGAGGCTCACGACTCGGGTTGTACGCCCGCCTCGCGGATCACGCGACCCCACCGGGCGATCTCGGCCTTCAGATACGCCGTGGCCTCCACAGGCGAAGTCCCGACCGGCTCGCCGCCGTCGGCAGCAATGCGCTTGCGCACATCGGGCGCCTCGAGGAAACGCGCGGTCTGCCGGTGCAACTGATCGACGACTGCGCGCGGCGTCTTCGCGGGCGCCAACAACATCAGCCACGAGGTCGCTTCGAATCCGGGCACCGCATTCTCCGCGACCGTCGGTACCGAGGGCAGCGCCGAGGAGCGACGCGGCGAGGTGACGGCGAGCGGCTTCAACTTTCCGGCCTGGATCATCGGCAGCGCCGAGAGGATCGTCGAGGCGACGACCTCGATCTGCCCACCGAGCACATCGGCGAGCGCCGGCGCGGCCCCCTTGTACGGCACGTGAATCATCTCGACCTTCGCCATGCCGGCGAGCAATGCGCCGGCGAGGTGCGGCCCGGTGCCGATACCCGATGAGCCGAAGCGCACGCTGCCTGGCTTCGCGCGCGCGGCGGCGACGAGGTCCTTGATCGAATCGAACGGCGAACCCGCCACTGCCACGAAGATTCGGGGGTTGATCACCACCAGGCTGATCGCCGCGAAGTCGCGCTCGGTATCGAACGCGAGCTTGCGGCTGAGCGACGCGTTGATCGCCAGCGATTCGTTCGCGAGCACGAGCGAGTAGCCATCGGCCGGCGCACGCGCGGCGAGTTCGTGACCGATGTTGCCGCCCGCGCCAGGACGGTTGTCGACGATGAACGTCTGCCCGAACCCTTCCGACAGTTTCTGCGCGACCAGCCGACCGGTGAGGTCGGAGGCGGCGCCGGGTGCGAACGGCACGATCACGCGCACCGGACGCGACGGGTAATTGCCGGGTGACCCCGTGGCCTGCGCCGACGCGTGCCCCGACACCTGCGCTGTGGCGGCGACGCACAGCGCGATCACCGTTACGCTTCGCAGCGAACGCTTCATCTCAAGCGTCCAGGAAGTCGGCGAGCAGCTTGTAGGTTTCTTCGGGCGCCTCCTCCATCGGGTAGTGCGCACACGAGAGTTTGTGGAAGCCCCGGATGTCGGTGGCGTAATGCGGCCACGCATCGACGGCGCTGAATTCGCGCTGTGTATGGCTCTTCTCGGCCCACATCACCAGCGTCGGGCAGGTCACGCGCTTGCCGGCTTCCCAGTCGACGACATCCATCGGGAAGTCGACCGACAGCGTCGCGCGGTAGTCCTCGGACATGCCGTGGATATGTTCGGGCGTACAGCAGCGGACGTACTCGGCCATGGTCTCGGCGCTGAACTTGCCCTCGCCCTGCTTCGCGAACTTGCGGCGGATGTAGTACTCCTCCTTGCCCTCGAGCAGTTTCTCCGGAAAATCGAACGGCTGTGCGAAGAAGAACCAGTGGTACGAGTGCGCGGCATAGGTCCACTTCATGTTCGTGAGCTGCCAATGCGTCGGGATGATCTCGATGCTGGCGAACTTCTTCACCTTGTCTGGATGATCGAGCGCCATCCGGTGCGCGGTGCGCGCGCCGCGGTCGTGGCCGACCACCATGAACTCGTCGAAGCCGAGCGACTTCATCACGTCGACCTGATCCTGCGCCATCCGCCGGAACGAATAGTTCGTGTGATCGGGCAGACCGCGCGGCTTGTCGCTGTCGCCGTAGCCGCGCAGATCGGTGCACACCACCGTGTAGCGCTCGGCGAGGCGCGGCGCGATCAGATGCCAGGTGACATGGGTCAGCGGATTGCCGTGCAACAGCAGTACCGCCGGGCCTTTACCGCCGTGGCGCAGGTTGATGCGACAGTCCGGATCGCTCGTCTGGATCTGCGTATGCGTGAAGCCCTCGAACATCGTCGATCCTCCTCGCCCCGAACCTCGACCGACTCGGGTTTTCAGATTGTTTTCTGATTGTTTTCTATTTCGCACGAGTTTGCATTTATCGATCTGAAAATGCAAACTCGTGCGACACGTCGGAGTCGTCTTGCTTGCGGATCACCCCGGCAAACAGCCTGCATCAGACGCCGAGGGAAACCGATGGCCGAGCCCGTCCACTATTTCGCACCCGATGCGCTGGTGCAATTCGGCACCGAGGTGTTCAAGGCGTACCGACTCCCGGCTGAGGATGCGGCGACCGTCGCGCGCGATCTGGTCGCCGCCGACCTGCGCGGGCTCGCCTCGCACGGAGTCGCACGCATCCCGATCTACTGCAAACGGTTGCGCGCAGGCGCGATCAATCCGACCCCGAACATCGCCATCACCCACCCGACCGCGGTGGTGGCGGCGATCGACGGCGACGATGGCATCGGTTTCGTCGTCGGGCACCGCGCGATGGCCGAGGCAATCGAGATCGCCGCGCAGTTCGGGATCGGCATGGTCGGCATCCGGCGCAGCACCCACTACGGCATGGCCGCGCTCTACGTGATGCAGGCGATCGACGCCGGCATGGTGTCGATGGCGTTCACCAATTCGTCGCCGGCGATGCCGGCCTGGGGCGGTCGCACGAACTTCCACGGCGCGGCCCCGCTGGCGGTCGGTGCACCTGGCGGCCGGCCCGGCGATTACGTGCTCGACCTGGCGATGACGGTGATCGCGCGCGGCAAGATCCGGCTCGCCGCGAGTCGGGGCGAGCCGATACCGCTGGGGCTCGCGCTCGACAACGAAGGGCGTCCGACCACCGATGCCCAAGCCGCATTCGAAGGCGTGCTGCTGCCCTTCGGTGGCGTCAAGGGCTCGGCGATCGCGTTCATGATGGATATCTTTTCCGGCGTGCTCACCGGGGCCGCGTTCGGCGGCGAGGTGAAGAGCCTGTATTTCGACTTTTCCGGACCGCAGAACGTCGGACATCTGTTCATCGCGATTCGCCCCGACCTGTTCATGCCGATGCAGGCGTATCGCGACCGCATGGACGAGATGATCGAGCGCGCCAAGGCAGCACCGCGGGCGGCGGACTGCGACGAGATCCTGATCCCCGGCGAACCCGAGTCGCGCACCGCTGCGGCACGCGCCAGGTCGGGCATTCCGGTGACGGGCGACGTGGCGCGGGCGTTGATCGACGAAGGCGCACAGGCGAAAGTCGCCTTGCCCGCGAGCGCGGCGCGACCGTTCGACGCCGGGGCATGATCCGGGCGAACGCGTTCGTGCCGGAAGCGGCGG
>JACMMK010000168.1 GCA_014379045.1 Burkholderiales bacterium | reverse complement strand
TCGCGCTGCAGCTCGCGCGCGGGCTCGCGGTAGGCTTCCCGGACGGCCGCGGCCGGGGACGCAGGCATCGACTCGAAGCCCGGCTCCCGAACGCTTTCCGGAACCGCCTCGCCGCGCGGCTCGATCTCCCCGCCAGCGTCATCGACCGTGACACCGTTCGCGTCGGGCGCCATCACCATGCGATCGTTGCGGCCAGGAAGCCCGAACATCTGCGCCAGCTGCCGCGCCGCATGCATGCAGACTGCGGCGACATGCTTGCAGTTCTGCCCGACCGGGCAGGTGCACTGACCGGCAACCTGAAGCCTGCCGTTGTCGAGCGCGACGCGCACCTGTTGCTGGTACGTATTGGCCGCCGAGCCATGGACCTCGGACTCGATCTGCGCGTGGCCGTCGTCGCCCTGGGCGACTTCGCAGCGGGTCACCCGCCGCGTGCGCTGGTAGCCCTGACCGCGCTGCCAGTCTCGATCGCGAAAGTTTGCTCGCAACAGCTTGAGCACCAATGCCATGCAGAAGGTCCGTTAGGTCGGTGTGTTCTCGGTACAGTCGTTCGGTGTCTGAGGTCGGGCAGACAAGGAGGCGAAGGACTGCGTGGGAGCGGGGATCGGTTCAGTTCGTGAACACGATCAGGCGACAGGCGCCGGACGGGTATCGGCGAGCCGCGAGGGGTTGAACAGCAGGATGGACGTCTGCAGCGTGCGACGGCTGCGACTGCGGGGGTGATCCTCTGTGTATCGCCCTTCACGCGCGTCGCACGATCGGGCGACGCGGGTGGTAGTTCGATCACCGCGTTTTTTTTGGCGTCCGGAAGAAAACCTCGGACACGCGCGTATTGTAGCCTGAGTCGCCGCTAAAAAACAGCCCCCTGGCGCCGGCGCCGAGTTTCGAATGCGCGTATGACCCGGGTACACCGGGCGCATCGAAGCGCTTGGTACCATCGCCCCGCCGCAGTGTCGCCGATGCCGCGGGCACTCTCGCGCGCGAAAGGTTGTGGAACGTGGAGTCTCTGGGAATAGGGCAGGCAGTGCTTCTCGGCATCCTGGAGGGATTGACTGAGTTCCTGCCGGTGTCCAGCACCGGCCATCTGATCATCGCCGAAGACGCGCTCGGCGTGAACGATGCACGCGGCAAGGCCTTTGCGATATTCATTCAGCTCGGTGCGATCCTCGCCGTGTGTGTCGCCTATCGCGAAAAGCTGTTCGAAGTACTGTTCGGCCTGCCGACCGATCCCCAGGCGCGTCGATTCGCGTTGAACGTGGTCATCGCTTTTCTCCCGGCGATGGTGTTCGGCGCGCTGCTGCACGGATTCATCAAGTCACGGTTGTTCTCGCCGCTCACCGTTGCGATCGCCCTCGTGATCGGCGGGGTGATCATCCTTTGGGTCGAGTCGAAACCGCGGCGCGCGCGCGTCCATGACGTCGACGACCTTTCGATGCTCGACGCGCTCAAGGTCGGACTTTGCCAGTGCTGCGCGCTGTTTCCCGGGGTATCGCGCGCTGGCGCCACGATCATCGGCGGAATGCTGGTCGGCCTGTCGCGCGAGACCGCGACCCGGTTCTCGTTTTTCCTCGCCATGCCGACGATGGCAGCCGCGGTGACCTACGATCTCTACAAGAACGCGGCGATCCTGTCGTGGGACGATGCAGGGGTTTTCGCAACCGGATTCGTCACTGCGTTCATCACGGCGCTGGCAACGGTGCGCGCCTTGCTCGCGTATGTATCACGCCACAGTTTCGCCCCGTTCGGGTGGTACCGGATCGTCTTCGGTCTGTTCGTGCTCTGGCACTTCTGGTAGGCAACCCAGCGCCCGGGCAGCGCGGCGGGTGCCCGCTCGCGCACGGCGCGCCAAGCGCTGCGCACGACCTTCGGACATCAATCCGCCTTCACCCCGGCCGCCTTCAGCAGCTTCGCGAACCGCGCCGCATCCTCGCGCATGAACGCAGCGAACTGCGCGGGCGTGTTGGTGGTCGGCTCGACCCCGAGCGCCTCGTAGCGCTCGCGGATGTCGGGCAGCGCGTGAATCCGTACCAGTTCAGTATGCAGCCGCGTCACCAGCGGCTCGGGCAGCCCGCGCGGGCCGACCAGACCCCACCAGGCAAGCAGTTCGTAGCCGGGCACACCGCTCTCGGCGACCGTCGGCAGCGAGGGCAGCAGGGCGCTGCGCTTGAGCGAGGTGACCGCGATCCCGCGCAGTTTGCCTGCGTTCGCCTGGGGCAGCGAGGTTGGCATGTCGGAGAACATCACCTGCACGCGCCCGGCCAGCAGGTCGTTCTGCGCGAGCACCGTGCCCTTGTACGAGACATGCACCATCTTCACCCCGGTCAGCGTCTGGAACAGTTCGCCGCCGACGAACGACAGCGTGCCCGCGCCGCCCGAGCCGAAGTTGAGCTGGCCGGGCTTCTCGCGCGCGAGTGCGATCAGATCGCGGATCGACTTCACCGGCAGCTCGGGCGGCACCACGACCAGCTGCGGGGCGGTGGCGACCAGACTCACCGGCGTGAAGTCGCGCATCGGGTCGTAGGGGAGCTTGGCGAACAGCGACGGGTTGACCGAGAACTGGCCGATGTAGGCATGCATCAGCGTGTAGCCGTCGGGCGCGGCGCGGGCGGTGATGTCCGCGCCGATCATGCCGCTCGCGCCCGGCCGCGAGTCGATCACCACCGGCTGGCCGAAGGCTTCAGTGATCTTCTGCCCGAGTATCCGGCCGAGCGTGTCGGAGGTTCCCCCGGGCGAGAACGCGATCACCATGCGGATCGGTTTCGACGGCCACGCGGGTACAGGTTGCGCTGCGGCGCTGCCCGCGCCCAGCGCCAGCGCACAGAGCAGGACCAACGGTGCGCCAACGGGGAAGGGGCGACGCGGTTTGCGGCAGTCCATCACGGGGCCTCCAGGCGCTATCGGGTCGGTTGAGCGGGTCAGTCGGCCGAGCCAGGTGATCAAGTCAGTGGATCAGGTCAGTGGATCACGTACCCGCCATCCATCACCAGCCCGTGGCCGGCGATATAGGCGGCATCCTTCGAACACAGGAAGGCGACGACCCCGGCGACTTCCTCTGCGGTGCCGAAACGCCCGATCGGCACGTCGCGCGCGCGCTGTTCGAGTTCGCCCGGGTTGCGCCCGGCGATGAAGCCCTCGGTGGCGATCGGACCCGGGCAGACCGCGTTGACCAGGATGTTCTGTGCCGACAGCTCCAATGCCATCGTGCGCGTGAGCTGCAGCAGCCCGCCCTTGGTGACGTTGTAGAGCGCCGCGAAGCGCGAGGCAACCATGCCGAGCGTGCTCGACATGTGGACGATCCGTCCGCCGCCCTGGGCGAGCATGATGGGAACCACCGCCTGGCTGGCGAAGAACGGCGCGCGCAGGTTGATCGCGAGTACCCGGTCGTAATCCTCGGGCGTGAACTCGCAGAACGCCTTGCGGATCCGGATGCCTGCATTGTTGACCAGGATGTCGATGCGCCCCATCTTGCGGTGCGCCGCCTCTATCATTTGTGCCGGAACTGCGGCCTGGGACAGGTCATGCAGGCCCCATTCGACGCGCGGGGCACCGGCTGCCGTGCAGGTTGCGGCCACCTCGGACAGCTCTTCGGCGGTGCCCTCCGCGGCCAGATAGACCGCGACGCCGCCCCCGGCAAGGCGCTCGGCAACGGCACGGCCGATACCGCGCGACGCGCCGGTGATCACGGCCACTTTGCCCTCCAGATCGGTCATGCCGTGTTGTCTCCCCGTGCGTTGACCAAAGCGATTGACCCGGGCCGCGGCGTCGGTCCTACCTGCCACCGCGCGCGGGCCGCTACGCCGTCTTGCGGCGCGCACTGGATCGGCTCGGCGTCAGCCTTGTACCCATGGCAGGCCTGCCGCGCGCCAGCCGCCGACGGTATTGCGATGCTGGTCGGCGTCCTTGTCCCCCTCGAAGCCCTGCAGGACGTTGTAACAATCGGTGAAGCCTGCGGCGGTGGCCGCAACCGCAGCCTCGTGCGAGCGGGCGCCGCTGCGACACATGAACAGCGCCGGGACTTTCGGATCGAGCGCCGCACCCAACGCGCCGAGGAACGCGGGATTGGGAACCATGCCCGGCCACGACTTCCACTCCAGCTCGACTGCGCCAGGCACCCGGCCGACATACTCCCACTCGGCACGTGAGCGTACGTCGACCAGACGGGCGTTCGGCGCGTGCTGCAGCAGCGCCCAGGCCTCGGCCGGCTCCAGGACGCCTGCGTAGGGCAGCGAAAGGTCGCGCGCTCGTTGCCGGGCTCGCGCCAGCACGTTGTCGATCGTAGGAGACTCCACACGTTTCTCCCTGCGGGTGGACGGCAATGGGACCTGAGTTTAACCCGTTGCGTCCGGCGCGCAGAGGCGTCGGGGTCGAATGTCGGGGTGCCCAACGGGCCGCCCCACGGCAGAATCGGTGCACCGTGGTGGTGCATACTGTCAGCCTTCGCACCAAAGGCGGGCTGCGGAACGAACAAACTGCGATCAACGCACTGTTTCGACTCGTCAATTGCGCTGAAAACGGTTTGGCATGCTTCATGCTGACGCCTGTTCCGCTGTTTACCTGTCTGCATCGACGCATTCAAAGTGGCAAGCGACGACGAAACAACGAGGAGAAATATGGCAACCGCCGCCGATGTAATCAAGATGATCAAGGAACACGAAGTCAAGTTCGTTGACTACCGGTTTACCGATACCCGCGGCAAGGAACAGCATGTCTCGGTTCCCGCGCGCACGGTCGACAGCGCGAAGTTCGATGACGGGCACGCCTTCGACGGCTCTTCGATTGCGGGTTGGAAGGGTATCCAGGCGTCCGACATGCTGTTGATGCCCGATGCATCGACCGCGCACATGGACCCGTTTACCGACGAAGCGACGCTGATCCTGACCTGCGACGTGGTCGAGCCTTCCGATGGCAAGGGCTACGACCGAGATCCGCGCTCGATCGCCAAGCGCGCCGATGCGTACCTGAAGTCGACCGGCGTCGGCGATGTAGCTTATTTCGGCCCCGAGCCTGAATTTTTCATCTTCGACTCGGTCACCTGGAATGTCGACATGTCCGGGTCAATGTGCAAGGTCGTCTCGGAAGAGGCGCCGTGGGCGAGCGGGCATGAGTTCGAAGGCGGTAACAAGGCGCATCGTCCGCCGGTCAAGGGCGGCTATTTCCCGGTTCCCCCGGTCGAT
>JACMMK010000167.1 GCA_014379045.1 Burkholderiales bacterium | reverse complement strand
GCGCGCGAGACGCTGCTGGCGGAAGCGCGCACGCGCGCGCGCAACGCGTGGGTCCGCGCGCGGTGTCTCGGGTGCGCGCTCGACCATCGTGATGCAATCGACCGGACACGGCGCCACACACAGCACGCAGCCGGTGCATTCGGAACCGATCACGGTGTGCATCCGGCGTTCTGCACCGACGATCGCATCGACCGGGCATCTCTGGAGGCAGATCGTGCAGCCGATGCACGACTGCTCGTCGATCAGCGCGACCTGCATCGGCCTGCCGGGATCGTCGGTGCCGGCCCTTGCCCGCTGCGTCCGTCAGTGCACGCCGGCGTCATCGCTCAGCGGCGTTCGGCGCGCGGCCCCGGCTGGTCGCGCTGCAGCCGCTGCCAGCGCCCGTCGATCAACCCTTCCATCGGCTGGAAGTTGATCTTGTACGCCATCTTGCGACTCTGCCCGATCCAGTAGCCAAGATACAGATAGGGCAGGCCGAGTTCGCGGCAAAGATCGATCTGCCAGAGGATGTTGTACGTGCCGAAGCTCGCGCCCGCGTGGTCGGGTTCGAAGAATGTGTACACCGACGACAGGCCGTCTTCGAGGCGGTCGACGATACTGATCATCCGCAACGCGCGCGCCGACGTGTCGTCGTCGCGAAACTCGACCAGGTGCGAGCGGATGTTGCTCTGGAGCAGGAAGTGCCGGTATTGCTCGCGGCTGTCGTGATCCATACCCCCGCCCGAGTGACGCAGCGCCTGGTAGCGCAGATAGAGCGCGTAGTGGTCGGGCGAGTAGCGAAGCTCGAGCAGATCCGAGGCGAGGTGGGCGTGGCGCGCCCTGGCGCGGCGTTGCGAGCGCGTCGGCTCGAACTCGTCGACCAGGATCCGCACCGGCACGCAGGCGCGGCAACTGTCGCAATACGGCCGGTAGGTGAACGCGCCGCTGCGGCGAAACCCCGAGCGCACGAGCTCGCTGTAGACGGTCGAATCGATCAGGTGGCTCGGTGTCGCGACCTGTGAGCGCGCCATGCGATCGGGCAGATAACTGCAGGGATAGCGCGCGGTCGTATAGAACTGCAGGACCGAGATCGGGAAATCGTTGAGCCGGGTCATTGCCGGGTCGCTGCCACGCGCACGTCCACCGCCTCCCTCATCAGATCGTCGTCGAAACCACGCGCAGCCCAGGCGGCGGCCGGGAAACCTGCGGTGGCAACCGCTGCCTCGCCCGCCGCATCTTCAGCCTTACCGACGCCTACCGGTTCGTAGTGTATCAACTCCGCAAGCTGGCTCGCGAACGCGCGCCGCGGAATCTCTTTCGCACCGAAGCTCGCCAGATGATCGGTGCGCATCTGGCAGTCGATCAGTGCGAACCCCCAGCGCTCGAGCTGGCGCACCAGGTGCACGAACGCGATCTTCGAGGCGTCGGGCACCCGCGTGAACATCGATTCGCCGAAAAACGCGCGGCCCAGCGCGACACCGTAGAGGCCGCCGACAAGTTCGCCGTCGATCCAGGTCTCGACCGAGTGCGCGTAGCCATTCGTGTGCAGCGCGCAGTAGGCATCGATCATTTCGTCAGTGATCCAGGTGCCGGCCTGGCCATCGCGCGGCGCGCTGCAGGCGTCCAGTACCCTGCGAAACACGGTGTCGACACGCACTTCGTAGTCGCCGCGCTTCAGCCGCTTGCGCAGCGATCGCCGCACGTGCAGCTCTGCGGGCCTCAGTACCATCCGTGGGTCCGGACTCCACCAGAGAATCGGGTCACCTGGATTGAACCAGGGGAAGATTCCGTGCGCATAGGCCATGCGCAGTCGTGCAACCGACAGGTCGGCACTGGCGGCAAGCAGGCCGTTGGGCTGACGGAGGGCGGTGTCGAGGTGCGGGAAGGCGTCGCCGCGTTCGAGCCACGGAATCATCGGCAAATTCTACGCCCGCGGGCGACGCCCCGAGCCGCTCGGCTGAATGACTCGCTGCGCCCGGGTGCCGCCGCCTGCACGCGGTGGAGCCCAGCGCGGAGGCATGACGCGACGCGGCCTGCTTCCGCGCGCCGCGACCGGGTGCATTCAACCGCGAAAACCGCCGCCTTGCAGAAAAGCCTCTTCGTCTGCGGTCGACTCGCGCCCGAGCGCCCGATTGCGATGCGGAAAGCGGCCGAAGCGGCGCACGATCTCGGAGTGTTCGAGCGCATGCTTCGTCGACGCTTCACCGAGCGTGCGATGCAGACGCAGCGACAGTTCCTGGTCGTCCACGCTTTCGCTGTGCATGAACGGCAGGTAGCAGAACAGGCGCAGCGCGGGCTCGATCTTCTGGTCATGCCCCGCGGCGAGTGCGCGCTGCGCGAAATACCGGGCGAGCGAGTCGGTGGCGAACATGTGGGCGCTGTGCCGGAACGCGTTGCGCGGGAACTGGTCGAGCAGGATCAGCAGTGCGAGCGCGCCCTGCGCCTCCGAGTTCCAGTCGTCGAGCGCGCGTCGTGCGGCGCTGAAGTGCGCGTCGACGAAGCCTTCGTGGAAGCGCGCATCGAACGCCGCATCGCGCCTGAACCACTTCGACGGACCCGCGTCGCGCCAGAACTCGACGACCTCGTGCGGGGTCCGCGATGTAGTGACTGCAGGGATAGCCATGAAGGGCACGATGGCGTTCGCAGCCTGGGTCTAGAACGCCCGCGCGCCTTCCAGCGCGGCGATCGCAGCCTGGGCGACCTCCAGATCCTGCTCCCCGGTGCCGGAGCCGACGCCGACGGCGCCGATCGTGTGTCCATCGACGATCACAGGCACGCCACCCAGGAGATTGGTCACCTTGCCGTCGGTCGCCAGCGCGAGCTTCAGCTCGTTGGCGGCGGCCATCTGCCCGGTCGGCGTGCGTCCGGAGGCGGCGCTCATCGCCTTCTTGCGTGACGAATCGATCGACAGCACGCGCGCGCCATCCATGCGCACGAACGCGAGCAGGTGGCCACCGTCGTCGACGATCGTGATGCATTGGGGTTGACCCATCGCCTGCGCTTTCGCGATGCCGGCGGCGAGCATCTTCAGCGCGCCTTCATGGGTGAGTTTGAGATGCGGGACGTAATCGGGCATGGCAGTCTCCTGGGCAGGTGCGGGTCGGTCGAGTCGGCGCTCGGGAAGTGCGAGGTGCTACGGGAACAGCTCGCCCATGCGTCGGGCGAAGGCATACAGGTCACGATTGCGATGGCGGATCGCGCTCAGCATCGGCCGCGCTTCGGCGAGCACCGCTTCGGCATCGAACGCGGTGATACGCCCGCCCTCGACCACGACGCGTCCGTCGACGATCACGGTGTCGACCGAGGCGCCGGTTTCAGCGAACACGAGCTGGCGCAGCGGATCGTT
>JACMMK010000166.1 GCA_014379045.1 Burkholderiales bacterium | reverse complement strand
GGCGCCTGCGCGGTCAGCAGCGGGTCTGCGGGGATCGGCGCATTTTCAGCGAGCGGGGCCAGTCTGGCCGAGATCATTGAAGGCGCCCGCGCCGGCCGACGACCGGTATCGAACCCCCAGTCGAGCGCCAGCGCCGCGTGCAGCAACAGCGAGGCGCCGACGAAACCGGTCAGGCGACGGTCGGAGTGCATGCCCCGGTTCCGCGACGCATCGGCCGCGGCACTGCCAACCGTCGCGCGCGCGGACGAAAATGCAGGGGCGCGCCCGGCGTCAGGACCACCACGAAGCGCGCTCGTCCACCGCCGTCACGCCTACTTGCGCGCCTTGGACGCGGCGGTGATCGCCTGGTCCAGCTGCTCGACCGGCAGCGCGCCGCGCAACCGCTGGCCGTCGGACAGGAAGATCGTCGGTGTCGATTTCACGTTGTACTTCTGCCCCAGCTTGAGCACCTCGTCGATCGGCGCCTTGCAGTTCGCGGCGGCCGGGGCAATCTTGCCGCTGGTCATCACTTCGTCCCAGGCACGCGCACGATCCTTGGAACACCAGACGGCACGCGATTTCTCGACCGAATCGGGCGGTGAAATGATCGGGTACAGGAACGTGTAGATCGTCACGTCGTTCAGTTTCGTCAGTTGGCTATGGAACTGCTTGCAGTAGCCGCAATTCGGATCCTCGAACGTGGCGATCACCCGTCGACCGTTGCCCTTGACGATCTTGACCGCCTGGTCGAGCGGCAACTCCTTGAACGCGATCGGTCCCTGCTGTTTGGCTTCGAGATCTTCGCGCCGCTGCTGGCTGACATTGGTCCACGACTTCGTATCGATCACGCTGCCGTCGAGCACGTAGGTGAACTTCTCGTCGGTATAGAACAGCGTCCCGTCGACCACCAGTTCGAGCAACCCGGGAAACGGGGTCTTGCTGAGGCTTTCTATCTTCGCGTTCGGGAACTTCTCGGCAATTGCCTTGCGGATCGCCTGTTCCTGCGCGTGAACCGGCAAAGCCACCGAAGCCAGGACGAGAAACCCGAAGCATGCGGCCAGCCGTCGGCAGGTTGAGATAAGAGTCATCAGTAAAGTTCCCAGGTGAAGGTAGGAGTCGGCCATCGGCACGCGATGTCCGGGAAAAGCGGGCGCCGATCGTCGCATGTCGGGCGCTGAGCGTGCCGACGATCCGACACGCGGTGCCGGCGTCCGGGCGAACGGGGCATCGCAGCAAACCGACTCATGCCATAGCGGCCAAAATCAGTCGACGCTTGAGCAGGGTCGAGCCGTCTACCCAACCCAGGCCGAGGTTGCGCATCCGCGCGACCCCGGGAAAGTCCGACGCGAAGAGCCGGAACAGGCCATCGGTCGCGACCCGCATCGCCGCGATCGGCTCGGCACGCGCACGCTGATAACGTTGCAGCAACGCGATATCGCCCAGATCGGGTTGCGGCCCGCGTCCCGCCAGTACGCGCGCAAGTTCGCGACAGTCTCCAAGACCCAGGTTCATCCCCTGTCCGGCCAGCGGATGGACCGTGTGTGCCGCGTCGCCGACCAGTGCCACGCGCGGTGCCACGAGTCGGTCCACCTGCTGCACCTTGAGCGGGAAACCCTGGGCGCCGGTAACCGGTTCAACAGCGCCGGTCTCCCCCCCGGTCACCCGGGCAACCTCGTCGCACAACGCGGGCGCCGACAGATCGAGGAGGAACCGGGCGTGGGCGTCGGCGCAAGACCTGACCATCGATCGACGATCCTGCGGCATCGGCAGCAGCGCGAGCACGCTGTCGCCGAAGAACCACTGGCGTGCCACGCCGTAATGCGGGGCTGCACAGCGAAGGTTTGCGACCACGGCGGTGTGTTCGTACGCATGGGATGTCACCGTGATCGACGCGAACTCGCGAATCGACGAGTCCGCACCGTCGCCCGCCACGACCAGTGGCGCGCGCACGGTCGCACCGGTGTCGAGCGTGACCGAAGCGGTGCGCTCGCCGATTCGCAGTTCGGCGACCCGGCCGGCGATCCGGGTCACCCGATCCGCGCACGTCTGCAGCGCGCGCTCGATGCCGGTCGCGAGATTTCGCGACTCGCAGATGGCCGCGAGCCGAGGCTTGCGCGCCGTGCGCGTATCGAAGCCGATCCGCGCATCGCCGTCGTCCCCGCTCACCTGCATCGTCGTCACATCGCAGACCCGCGCCTGCGCAACGCCGGCCCAGGCACCGAGGGTCGTCAACCATTCGATATTGCCGGGGCTGACCGCGTAGATCCGGCTGTCCCAGTCATCAGCTGCGCGCGCCGCGGCCCCCGGCGCCGGCGCATCCGGTCCGATACCCGGCGCCGTATCGAGGCCCCCCGCCGTAATCCATCCGACGCGAAACCCGGCGCCCGCCAG
>JACMMK010000165.1 GCA_014379045.1 Burkholderiales bacterium | reverse complement strand
GCGTCGGCGGTGGGCGCGCTCGACCGCGACCACGAACTGCTCGCGGTGGCGAGCGCCAAGATCCGGGCCAGCGAGGCGGCCGGTGTCGGTTCGATGATCGCGCACCAGGTGCACGGCGCGATCGGCGTGACCGAAGACCACGCGCTGCATCACCTCACGCTGCGGCTGTGGTCCTGGCGCGAGGAGTTCGGCAACGAAGCGACCTGGTCGCTCGAACTCGGGCGTGCGGTCGTGAAACAGGGCGCGGACGCGTTCTGGTCTGGCCTGACCGATGTCGGGCGGAACTGATCAACTCACCCCCGGGAGTCGAACATGTTGCCGAATCTGTTTCCGCCGCTGACACCGAAGCCCCTGGCAGCGATGCCCCAGACACCCTCGGCGCAACGTGGGATCGCGCCGTTTCCTGCCGGCTTCGACGTCAGTGAGATCGCAACGAACGGCACGACGTTGCATGTTCGGGTCGGCGGTCACGGCCGGGCCGTCGTTCTGCTCCACGGCTATGGCGAGACCGGCGACATGTGGGTGCCGATGGCGACCGACCTTGCGCGCGACTATCGCGTCGTCGTGCCCGATCTGCGCGGCATGGGCTTGTCGGCGCGCCCTCAGGGCGGCTACGACAAGAAGACCCAGGGCGACGATATCGCGGGTGTGCTCGACGCGCTCGAAATTACGTCGGCCCTGGTCGTTGCACACGACATCGGCAACATGGTGGGCTACGCGTTTGCTGCCCAGTATCGCGATCGGGTCGCACGCCTGGTGCTGATCGACGCGCCGCTTCCCGGCGTAGGCCCGTGGGAGGAGATCCTGAAATCCCCGCTACTTTGGCATTTCCGCTTCGGCGGGCCCGACATGGAACGGCTGGTGGCGGGACGCGAGCGCATCTATCTCGATCGCTTCTGGAACGAGTTTTCCGCCGATCCGGCGCACTTCACGGAAGCTGCGCGAGAGCACTACGCCGCGCTGTACGCGCGGCCGGGTGCGATGCACGCAGGGTTCGCGCAATTCGCAGCCTTCGATCAGGATGCGATCGACAACCAGCGTTTCGTCGAGGAGGGAAAGCTGACCGTGCCGGTGCTGGCGGTCGGTGGTGAAAAATCCTTCGGCCCGATGATGGCGGTCGTTGCGCGTTTCGCCGCGACCGATGTCGAGGAAGCGGTGATCGCCAACTCCGGGCACTGGATCATGGAAGAAAATCCGGACGAAACGGTCGCCGTGGTGCGCGCATTCCTCGACAAAGCGTCGTGAGGTGCGAGCGGCAGGGCTTGGTCGCTGCGGGATGATGATCGGCTTTGCGCCACTGCCCCGCCTTCACGTTCGTCGGGCGAGCATCGGCCGCGCAGACCCTAGCGCACGGGCACCAGCATCTCGTTGCGCCTCAGGAACGGAATCGACCACGGCGGGTTGTAACGCGCGAGCTGCGGCGGCGCCGCCGCTTCGAGGCCACGCTGCTTCATCCAGTCGAGAACGGCAACGGTCTCCTGGCGCACGCGATCGTCGGTGACGAAGCCGGAGAACACCCGCACCGCGATCCGTTGCGCGCCGACCTCGCGCAACTTCACAGCGGGGTCGGTCGGCACCGGCAGCGTGTCCATCGTGTACTGCGCGGGCATCACGAAATGCATGCGCCAGCGCCCGTCTGCGCGCTCGGTGGTCACCGGGGCGGTCATCGCGATCTTCGCGGCACTGGTGTCCATCGTCACCGGCACGGTCATTGCAATCTTTTCGTTCGAGTCCGCGTTGCGCGAGCGGTTGGCACCGAAGATGTAGCCGGCGATCGCACGGAAACCGGCCGACGAGCCTTCGCCGAGCGAGCCTTCGACGAAGGTCTCGGCCACGATCATCGGCGCATAGCGCCGCAGTTCGAACGCGCCGTCTTTCTCGAGCAACTCGAACTTCGGCTCCTCGATCGCCATGGCAGTCCCTGAAAAGATCGCAACGAACAATGCCAGCAGGGCGGTGGCAGTCGCGCGCTGCGAATTCACGACGGAAGTAAGCGCGGAGAGCATGAACATGCAGGAACCCGGATAAGTCCACGGCAGCCGATGCGCTTGTGGACGCAAAGCGGTAGCCGGGTTAGTCTGAATGCAGAACCTCTGGAGGAGGACACGTGAACCCGTTCAATACGAGGTCGCGATATCGAGCGGGCGCATCGTTCGCTGCTGCGTTTGCCCGTCATTGCGCGTCAGTGATGCTGGGAGGCGTGACGTCGGCGCGCAGTGTACTGGCGGCCGACATGTGTCAGAATCGTCGGCTGCCTGTCGTAGTGCCGTATTTGCCGGGAAGCACGTTTGACACGCCGAGCAGATCGAGGCCGAAGGCCGCTCCCGCCCGCGGCCCGAACTGCCCAAGGTCGGTGAGCAGACGCGAGAGATGCTGACCGCGATCGATTACTCGCCGCCGGAAGTCGGGCGGCTGATCAAGAGCGGCGTCGCGCGCGCGGTTCGACGTCCATGAAGCTGATCGATGTGGCGCGCGTGATTCGCAGCAAGAACGCCGGCCCGACCACGCTCACGATCGACCTGATGTTCGACGACGAAACCGGCTATCGTCGTGCGCTGGCCGCGCCGTCACTCGCGGCGTCGGCGGTCGCCGAACTTTACGGTCTCGAGCCGTCGCAGGTCGAAATCATTGCTTATCCGCCCGCGCGCTCGATGAAGATCGTGATGGATCGCAAGCTCGTGGCCGGCGACCCGGGCGACCGCGACGTTTACGGCGCGCAACAGCACGGCCCGTTGCTTGGGGTGGAGGTATGAGCCGGTGAGCCACGCGGCGAGGGGCCCCGGCCGCAGGCTGGGGATCGACGTAAGCGAATGGGGCGCTGGCG
>JACMMK010000164.1 GCA_014379045.1 Burkholderiales bacterium | reverse complement strand
CGGTGCGTCGTCGAGGAAATGCTTCAGCAGCGCGTGCGACGGTGCGACCGGAAGGATGCGTCCGTCGGCCTGCGCGATCCCCATTCGGATCAGCCATTCTTCGAACTCCGGCGCCCGCCCTAGCCCGAGTACCGAGCGCGCGAACAGCGCGTCATGGAACGACAGGCTCTGATAGTTCAGCATCACATCGTCGGCGCCCGGCACCGCGATGACGAAGGTCACACCGGCGGCGGCGAGCAGCAGCAGCAGGTTGTCCATGTCGTCCTGATCGGCTTCGGCATGGTTGGTGTAGCAGACATCGCAACCGATCGGCAGCCCCATCAGCTTGCCGCAGAAATGATCCTCGAGTCCGGCGCGGATGATCTGCTTGCCGTCGTACAGGTACTCCGGTCCGATGAAACCGACGACCGTGTTGATCAGCAGCGGCGAATAACGGCGCGCGACCGCGTAGGCACGCGCTTCACAGGTCTGCTGATCGACGCCGTGGTGCGCCCCGGCCGAGAGCGCGCTGCCCTGGCCGGTCTCGAAGTACATCACGTTGTCGCCGACGGTGCCGCGCCCGAGCGAACGCGCTGCCGCGAGCGCCTCGTCGAGGATCGACAGCGTCACGCCGAACGAGGCGTTGGTCGCCTCGGTACCGCCGATCGACTGGAACACGAGATCGACCGGCGCCCCCTGTTCGATCGCCTTGATCTGGCTCGTCACATGGGTCAACACGCACGACTGCGTCGGTATCTGGAAACGCTCGATCACCTCGTCGAGCGATTTCATCAGATCGATCAGCACCGGCAGGCTGTCGGAGGCCGGATTGATGCCGATCACCGCATCGCCCGCGCCGTACAGAAGGCCGTCGAGCAGCGACGCCGCGATGCCGCCGGCGTCGTCGGTCGGATGGTTCGGTTGCAGACGTACCGACATGCGCCCGGGCAAGCCGATCGTGTTGCGGAAGCGCGTGACCACGCGGCATTTGCGCGCAACCTGGATCAGATCCTGGTTGCGCATCAGCTTGCTTACTGCGGCTGCCATTTCGGGGGTCACCCCCGACCCGATCGCCGTCAGCGCCCCGGGCGTCGCCGCCTCCGACAGCAGCCAGTCGCGAAAGTCACCGACGGTCAGGTGTGCGATCGGTGCGAACGCGACACCGTCGTGCGAGTCGATGATGAGCCGCGTGACCGCGTCCTTCTCGTACGGGATCAACGCTTCGTCGAGAAACGTCGCAAGCGGCGTGTCGGCAAGAACCAGACGGGCCGCCATCCGTTGCTGTGCCGACGCTGCCGCGACCCCGGCGAGCACGTCGCCCGAGCGCAGCGGCGTGGCTTTCGCCATCACCTCGCGCAATCCGTCGAAGACATGGCGCTGCGAACCGACGGTGGTCAGGTAGCGCATTGCAGTCTGCCTTCAGATCTCGACCTGCGACCCCAGTTCGATCACCCGGTTCGGCGGCAATCGGAAGTACGCGGAGGCACTGCCTGCATTGCGCACCATCGCCGCGAACAGGCGTTCACGCCACAGGGCCATGCCTACCCTGACCGTTGGTACCACGGTCTCGCGCGACAGGAAGAACGACGTCTCCATCATCTCGAAGCGCTGGCCGAGCACGGGCAGGCGTGCCAGGGCGGTGGGTACGTCGGGCACGTCGCGGAACCCGAAGCGGATCAGGACACGGAAGAAGCCACCCCCGAGCGACTCGATCTGCATGTTGGTGTCGGGTTCGACACAGGGCACGTCGTCGATCATCACGGTGATCAGCAGCACCCGCTCGTGCAAAACCTTGTTGTGCAACAGGTTGTGCAGCAGCGCATGCGGCACGCCGTCGCGATCAGCGGTCATGAACGCGCCGGTGCCCGGCACGCGCTGCGGCGGATGGCGCTCGATGCCCTCGATGAACGGGCGCAGTTCGATCGACGATTCACGCAGACGGCTCATCAGCAGTTCTCGCCCGCGCTTCCACGTCGTGAGCACGGTGAAACCGACTACGCCGAGCGTGATCGGAAACCACCCGCCTTCCAGAATCTTCAGCGTATTCGCCCCGAAGAACGCGAGATCGATCGTGAGGAACACGCCGAGGAACGCATAGGTGCGCACGTATCCCCAGCCCCAGACGCGTCGGAACACGACCGCCGCAAGCACGGTGTCGATCGCCATCGTCCCGGTCACCGCGATGCCGTAGGCCGACGCGAGCGCCGTCGACGACTGGAAGCCGAGCACCAGTGCCACGACCGCGACGAGCAGCATCCAGTTGACCCACGGGATGTACACCTGCCCGATCGCGTCCTCCGACGTATGCGCAATCGCGAGCCGCGGGCAGTAGCCGAGCTGAATCGCCTGGCGCGTCATCGAGAACGCGCCGGTGATCACCGCCTGCGAGGCGATCACCGTCGCCGCGGTCGCCAGCAGCAACATCGGCACCTGCGCCCATTCGGGGAACATCAGATAGAACGGGTTGCGGATCGCCGTCGGGTCGCGCAGCATCACCGCCGCCTGACCGTAGTAATTGAGCACCAGCGCCGGCAGTACGAGGCCGAACCAGGCGACGCGGATCGGCGTGCGTCCGAAGTGACCCATGTCGGCGTACAGGGCTTCGGCGCCGGTTACCGCAAGCACCACCGCGCCGAGCACGAACAACGCGGAGAATTTCTGTTCGATCAGGAAGCGCACGCCGTAACCCGGATGCAGCGCGGCGAGCACCTCGGGCGTCTGCGCGATGCTCGCGATGCCGCCGATGCCGAGCGCGAGAAACCAGCCGAGGGTGATCGGACCGAACAGCTTGCCCACCGCAGAGGTGCCCTTGCGCTGGAACAGGAACAGCAGGATCAGCACCGCGAGCGTGATCGGAACCACCCATTCGGACAGGCGCGGCGCGATCACGTTGAGCCCTTCGACCGCCGACAGCACCGAGATCGCCGGTGTGATCGCGCCGTCGCCGTAGAACAATGCCGCGCCGAAGATGCCGAGCATCATCAACAGGCGCCGCTTGCTCGCATCGGTGCCCGGATCGGTGCCGCGCAGCACCAGCGCGATCAGCGCCATGATGCCGCCCTCGCCGTTGTTGTCGGCGCGCATGATGAACATCACGTACTTGACCGATACCACCAGCATCAGCGCCCAGAACACGAGCGAAACCGCGCCGAGCACGTGATCGTGCGTCGCGGTGACCGCGTAGGCCTCGGAGAACACTTCCTTCATCGCATACAGCGGGCTGGTGCCGATATCGCCGAACACGACGCCGAGCGCGCCAACGACCAGGCCAGGCCCGGCGCCTTGCGCGTGACCGTTGCCGTTGGTGTGACCGTTGCCGTTCGAGGCGGCGCCGGTGGCGGGTTGTTTCGGGCTGGGATCGTCTGAGGGCATCAATTGTGGCGCGGCCGGTACCGGCGGCGGGGCTGCGGTTTGCGCCCGGTCCGGCACGGTGTCAACGCACCAAATCCCGCCGGGATGCGGCGAAACCGCTTGACTTGGAACGCGCCCGGAGGCG
>JACMMK010000163.1 GCA_014379045.1 Burkholderiales bacterium | reverse complement strand
GCATCGCCGCGCCGCCGGGCGCAGTCAGCGCATGGGCGAGGGCGTCGGTGTCGATCAACGCGGCGCCATGGGCTTCGAACTGCGTCGCCGCCGTCGACTTGCCACTGCCGATGCCGCCGGTCAGGCCGACGACGAAAAGCCCGGATGGCCGTGCGCCGCCGCCCTCGTCGACGCCCGGCGCGGAGGTCGCGTTCATCGGCCGATCAGCCCAGCAACTGCAGATACCCGGCGATGATGGCCTCCCCCCACACCAGGGCGATGACGCCGGCGATCACCAGGTACGGGCCGAACGGCATCGGTACGCTGCGCCCCATCTTCGACGCCGCGATCAATGCCACGCCGATCACCGCACCGGCAAGCGACGAGAGCAGTATCACTAGCGGCAACGCCTGCCAGCCCAACCACGCGCCGATCGCCGCGAGCAGCTTGAAATCGCCGTGGCCCATGCCTTCCTTGCCGGTGACCAGCTTGAACGCCCAATAGACGCTCCACAGCGACAGATACCCAGCGATCGCACCGACGACAGCTTCGTGCAGCGGCACGAATACGCCCCACAGGTTCACCAGCAGGCCTGCCCACACCAGCGGCAGGGTTAGACTATCGGGCAGCAGCTGCGTGTCGAAGTCGATCAGCGCGAGGGCGAGCATCGTCGCGCAGAAGCCGAATGCGACGACCGCGACGAAACCGAGGCCGTAATGCCACGCGAGAAAGCCCGCGATCGCCCCCGTGGCGAGTTCGACCAGGGGGTAGCGGATCGAGATCCCGGCGCGGCAGCTCGCGCATCGGCCGCGCAACAGCAGCCAACTGAGGATCGGAAGGTTCTGCAACGCGCCGATCGCGGCGCCGCACGACGGACAGCGCGAACGCGGCCTGGCGAGATTGAACACCGGTTGCTCTGGCAGCGGTGCGCCGGCCAGTTCGGCGCACTGCGCATGCCAGTCTCGCTCGAGCATCTTCGGCAGCCGATGCACGACGACATTCAGGAAACTGCCGATCGCAAGTCCGAACAGTACGCATACGCCGACCCACAACGCCGGGTTGGTGCGCAGCAGGTCGAGTACGTCGCTCACGCGCCCCGCCTGCTTGCCATGCCGATGCGTGCTTGCGCGGGTCGGACGGCGGCGATGTCGATCAGACGACCGCGCCCAGTTTGAAGATCGGCAGATACATCGCGATCACCATGCCGCCGATCAATGTGCCGAGCACGACCATGATGATCGGCTCCATCAGGCTCGACATCGCATCGACTGCATCGTCGACCTCGGCTTCGTAGAAATCGGCAACCTTCGACAGCATGCCGTCGAGCGCACCGGATTCCTCGCCGATCGCAACCATCTGGATCACCATGTTCGGGAACACTTCGACGCCCTGCATCGACACGGTCAGGCTCGTACCCGTCGAGATCTCCTGCTGGATGCGCCGGGTCGCCTGCGCGTACACCGCGTTGCCGGCGGCGCCGGCGACCGAGCCGAGCGCCTCGACCAACGGCACGCCGGCGGCGAACATCGTCGACAGCGTGCGTGCCCAGCGTGCGATCGACGCCTTCCGGATGATCTCGCCGAATACCGGCATCTTGAGCATCAGCCGGTCCATGTTGTTGCGCATCGTCTCGGACTTCTTGTAGGCGACCGCGAACCCGTAGAGGGCCCCGCCGATCAGCGCGAAGATCGCCCACCAGTACGACACGAAGAAATCCGATATCGCCATCACGATCAGCGTCGGCGCCGGCAGTTCGGCGCCGAAGCTCGCGAACACCTGCTTGAACGACGGGATCACGAAGATCATGATGATCGCCGTGATGACGAATGCGACGACCACGATCGAGATCGGATAGAACAGGGCCGACTTGATCTTGCCCTTGATCGCGAGGATCTTTTCCTTGTAGGTCGCGAGGCGATCGAGCAGGGCATCGAGAATACCGGCCTGCTCGCCGGCGGCGACCAGGTTGCAGAACAGTTCGTCGAACTGGTCGGGAAACTTGCGAAACGCCTGGTTCAGGCTCGACCCGGTCTCGACATCGGTCTTGATAGCCATCAGCACCTTCTGCACCGAGGCGTTCGAGTGCCCTTTGCCGACGATGTCGAACGCCTGCAGCAGCGGGACGCCGGCCTTCATCATCACCGCGAGCTGCCGGGTGAAGATGGTGATGTCTTTCTCGGTGATCTTGCGCCCGGTGCCGACGCGCTGCTTCTTGACCTTGACGAACGACAGCCCCTGCCGGCGCAGCTGCGCGATGACCAGGGTCTCGCCGTTCGCGCGCATCTCGCCGCGCACGGCCTTGCCGCTCTTGTCCTGCCCGACCCAGGAATACAGGTAGTCCTTGACCTCTTTCCTGCGGCCTTGCGTGATCGTTGTGGCCATCGACTGCTCCGACTCGTGCGAACCCCGGGAGGTAAGGTACTACATCGATACTGTTTTCCAAACCCCGGTTTGTAAAGGAGGGCGGCTTTCCCGCTTGCCCGCTACCCGCTGCGCTCGAGTGCGATATCCGCCGCCGCGGCATCGACCTGCGGGTACACGCGTACCGATCGGATCGCGCGTTCCTGCGTCTGCACCACCTCTAGCGGGTACCCGGCGATCTTGACGGTGGTGCCCGGCTCCGGCAGATCGCGCAGATAGTCGACAATCAAGCCATTCAATGTTTTCGGCCCGTCGAGCGGCAACTTGAGTCCGAGCTTGCGGTTGAGGCTGCGCAGCGTCGCGCTCGCCTCGACCAGGACGCTGCCATCCTCGCTGCGTGCGAACGTGTCGCCGCGGCCCGGCGCGGTGGTGGTGAATTCGCCGACCAGTTCTTCGAGGATGTCTTCGAGCGTGACGAGTCCCTGCAGGTCGCCGTATTCGTTGACGATCAGACCGATCCGCTCGCGCTGTTCCTGGAAGTGGGTGAGCTGCGTGAAGAGCGCGGTGCCGGCCGGCACGAAGTACGGCTGCGCGAGCAAGGCCTCGACGTCCGCCGAGTCGTCGATGCCCTGGCGTACCAGCGACAACGCGCGCCGCACGTGCAGGATACCCACGACGTTGTTGAGCTCGCCGCGGTAGGCGACCAGCCGCGTGTGATAGCAGGTGGCGATTTCCGCCAGCAGTTGTTCCGGGGGGGCGTCCAGATCGAGGGCCTCGACCTGTCCGCGCGGGGTCATCACGTCGTCGACGGTGACCTGTTCCAGATCGAACAGGTTGACCAGGATGCTCCGGTGCTTCTGCGGGATGTAGTGTCCGCCTTCGAGCACGAGTGCGCGCAGCTCCTGCGGCGTCAGCGTATGTTCGGCCTCCTGCTTTGCCTTCAAGCGCAAGGTCCAGAGGATCGCCTGGACGAACAGGTTGACGAACCAGACGACCGGGTACACCACCCTGAGCAGCGGGGTGAGCACGTAGGCCGAGGCGAGCGCGATGCGTTCCGGATAGGTCGCGCCGATGATCTTGGGCGTGATCTCGGAGAACACCAGGATGAAGAAGGTGACACCGGCGCTGCCCACCCAAAGCGCCCATTCGTTCTCGCCGAGGGTGCGGAACATGATCACCGTGAACAGGCCGGCCGACAGACTGTTGACGAAATTGTTGCCGAGCAGGACGACACCGAGCAGCCGGTCGGTGCGGTCGAGCAGGCCGGAGGCGAGGATCGCGCCGCGGTTGCCGAGGCTCACGAGGTGGCGCAGCCGATAGCGGTTCACCGCCATCATGCTCGTCTCGGCGATGGAGAAGAAGCCGGATACCAGCAGCAGGATCAGCAGACCGATGAGCAGGGTCTGGATGGAAATGTCGTTCACTTGGCCTCCGGCCTGGGCGCCGTCGCGCCCGTGGATCGCTCAACGCCCGAGCAGGACCTCGAGCACGAACTTGCTGCCGACGTAGGCGAGTACCAGCGCGAGGAAGCCCCAGAGCGTCCAGCGCAGTGCGATGCGCCCGCGCCATCCGAACATGAAGCGGCCGATCAGCAGCGCGGCGAAGATCGCCCACGAGACGAGCGTGAACACGTTCTTGTGGGTGAACGTCAGCGGCATCCCGAATAGCTCCTCCGAGAACAGCAGCCCGCTCAGTACCGTCGCCGACAACAGCACGAAACCGGCGATGATGATCTGGAACAGCATCGTTTCCATCGTGAGCAGCGGCGGCAATCCGGCGAGCACCGGCGGCAGACTGCCGCTGCGCAGTCGTCGGTCGAGCGCCGACAGCAACATGGCATGCATCGCCGCGATCGTGAGCAGCCCGTAGGCGAGCAGGGCGACCACGACATGCGCGGTGAGCAGCCACATGCCGGTGTTCGACATCGGGTGGCTCGGGCCGAGCAGCGCCGGGGCGAGCGCGAACAGCGCCGCCACCGGGAACACCAGCAACTGCAGGCCGCGCAGGTTGTAGAAGAAGTTGCCGAGCCAGTGGATGACCACGGTCACCAGGACGATTGCCGACAATGCAGCCCCGACACTCAGGAACACCTCGCCGCCGCGAAACACCGCGCTGGCGACACTGAAGGCATGCAGTGCCATGATCGCCGCGACGATCGTCTGCTCGCCCCACGCCGGCTGCCAGCGGGTGCGCAGCTCGATTTTCTCGCCGGGTGCAGGCGTTGCCGGGCGCGGCACGGGGCTGCGCGTCAACCGGCTTCCGAGGTATGCGGCGAACGAGCCGTAGGCAAGTGCGCTCAACAGATACGGTAGACTTCCAGTCATGAATCGAGTCTACACGAACGATGTTTCGGCCCTGCGCGACACCCGGTGCGCAGGCCGTCTGGCGCGGCGCGTGCGATGTGGCGCCTCGAGCGCCGAGGGCCCCGCGGGACGCCGCGCGTGGGTCTGCGCAGAACGCTTTTCCCGCGCGTCGACCCCGTCCACCTTGTCGCGCTCACGCTGCCGGCAGGCCCGATGCTCGAGTCTCTGACCGAACGACTCTCGCGCGTCGTCAAGACGCTCAAGGGCGAGGCGCGACTCTCCGAAGACAACATCTCGGAGGCGCTGCGCGAAGTCCGGCTCGCGTTGCTCGACGCCGATGTGGCACTGCCGGTCGCGAAAGACTTCATCGGCCGCGTGCGCGAGAAGGCGCTCGGCCAGGATGTGCTGACCAGCCTCACGCCCGGTCAGGCAGTGGTCGGCATCGTGCATCGCGAACTCGTCGCGCTGATGGGTGAAGCGGGGGTCGGCCTCGACCTGGCGACGCAGCCCCCGGCGGTGCTGCTGATGGCCGGGTTGCAGGGGTCGGGCAAGACCACCTCGAGCGGCAAGCTCGCGAAGATGCTCGCGGCGCAGAAGAAGAAGGTGCTGCTCGCGTCGGCCGACGTCTATCGGCCGGCCGCGATCGAGCAGTTGCGCACGCTTGCGCGCCAGGTCGACGTCGGCTTCTACGAGGCGCCCGCCGATGCAAAACCGGTCGCCATCGCCACCGGCGCGCTCGATCACGCGAAGCGACACTACTTCGACGTGCTGATCGTCGACACCGCCGGGCGCCTCGCGATCGACGAAGCGATGATGGACGAGATCCGTGCGCTGCATGCCGCGGTCACGCCGATCGAGACGCTGTTCGTCGTCGATTCGATGCAGGGGCAGGATGCGGTCAATGTCGCGAAGGCCTTCGGCGAGGCGCTGCCGTTGACCGGCGTGATCCTGACCAAGCTCGACGGAGATGCGCGCGGCGGTGCGGCGCTGTCGGTGCGCGCGATCACCGGCAAGCCGATCAAGTTCGTCGGCGTCGGCGAGAAACTCGGCGGGCTCGAGGCGTTCCACCCCGAACGCATGGCCTCGCGCATCCTCGGCATGGGCGACGTGCTGTCGCTGCTCGAGGAAGCGCAGAAGACCGTCGACGTCGCGCAGGCGCAGAAGTTCGCGCAGAAGATGAAGTCGGGCAAGGGCTTCGACCTCGAAGACTTCCGCCAGCAGATCGGTCAGATGAAGAAGATGGGCGGGATGTCGTCGCTGCTCGACAAGCTGCCGGGCGACCTCGCGCGGATGGCGCAGGGCGCGCAGGTCGACGACAAAATGATCGGCCGGCAGGAGGCGATCATCCTGTCGATGACGCCACTCGAGCGCGCGAAGCCCGAGCTGCTGAAGGCGTCGCGCAAGCGGCGGATTGCTGCCGGCGCCGGGGTCAGCGTGCAGCAGGTCAATCAGCTGCTGAACCAGTTCGAGTCAGCACAGAAGATGATGAAGATGGTGGCCAAGGGCGGCATGGCGAAGATGATGCGCGGGATGAAGGGCATGCTGCCGGGTATGCGATGATCGGCGCGCAAGCGCTCGGAAATCCGGAACACGACTCCAGCCGCGGCAACCGGTCCGCACCGCGGACCTATCGGTACTACGACCTCGTGATGGCCGGGTTCGTCTGTGTGCTGCTGTGCTCGAACCTGATCGGCCCGGCGAAGGTGGCGCAGATCGAGTTGCCGTGGATCGGGGCGTTCGCCTTCGGTGCCGGCGTGCTGTTCTTTCCAATCTCGTACGTGTTCGGCGACATCCTGACCGAGGTCTACGGGTATGCGCGTGCGCGCAAGGTCGTCTGGGCGGGCTTCGGTGCGCTCGCCTTCGCCTCGTTCATGGCGTGGGTCGTCGTGCAGTTGCCGCCGGCCTCAGGTTGGCCGAATCAGGCGGCGTACGAGACGATCTTCGGTGCGACGCCCCGCATCGTCGCCGCGTCGCTGATCGCGTTCTGGGTCGGCGAGTTCGTCAACTCGTACGTGCTGGCGCGAATGAAGGTGTGGTCCGGTGGGCGCGCGTTGTGGGTACGCATGATCGGTTCGACCGGGCTGGGCCAGGGGGTGGATACGCTGATCTTCTATCCGGTTGCTTTCTACGGGGTCTGGTCCGATGCGCTGCTGGGCGCGGTCATGTTCTCGAACTACCTGCTGAAGGTCGGCTGGGAGATCCTTGCGCTGCCGTTCACGTACCGCATCGTCGCCTGGCTGAAGCGGGCCGAACAGGAAGATCACTTCGACCGCACGACCGATTTCAACCCGTTCACCTTGAAGACCTGAGCGCGCGTGCCCTACTCGCCCTCGAAGCGCGCTGAAGCGGTGCAGAGCCCGATCATCCCGGTGATCGCGCAGGCGATCCGCGAGCATCCCGGGACGCTCTCGCTCGGCCAGGGTGTCGTCTACTACCCCCCGCCGACGGCGGTGTTCGACGCGATCGATGCGCTCGCGCGCGAACCCGAGCTGAACAAGTATCAGGCGGTGCACGGCGCTGATGCGCTGATCGCGGCGATCACCACCAAACTCGCGCACGACAACGCGATCGTGCCCGGTACCGAGCAACGGATCGTGGTGACCGCTGGCGGCAACATGGCATTCCTGAACGTCGTGCTCGCGGTGTGCGATCCGGGCGATGAAGTGATCCTGCCGTTGCCCTATTACTTCAACCAGGAAATGGCGATCACGCTGGCGAGTGCGACGCCGGTGGGCGTGCCGACCGCCGCCGACTACCAGCTCGATGTCGAGGCGATCGCGCGCGCAATCACGCCGCGCACCCGGGCGGTGGTCACCGTATCGCCGAACAATCCCACGGGCGCTGTGTACTCGCGTGCGAGCCTCGCAGCCGTCAATGCGCTATGCCTCGAACGCGGGCTCTACCACGTGAGCGACGAGGCCTACGAATACTTCGTGCACGAGGGCGACGCGTCGTTCTCGCCGGGATCGCTGCCCGATGCAGGCCGGCATACGATCTCCCTGTACTCATTGTCCAAGGCCTACGGCTTCGCGAGCTGGCGCGTCGGCTACATGGTGATTCCGGTGCATCTGTACCCGGCGATCGCAAAGATCCAGGACACCAATCTGATCTGTCCGCCGATGGTGTCGCAGCTCGCTGCCGTGGTTGCGCTGGCCGCAGGTGCGCAGTGGTGCGCCCCGCGCATCGCCGCACTGACAGCCGTGCGCGAAGCGGTATTGGCCGCGTTGCAACCGCTCGAACCACGCGTCACGGTGCCGCGCACCCGCGGCGCGTTCTATTGCCTGTTGCGCGTGGCGGACGGAGGCGATTCGCTCGCGCTCGCGCGGCGCATGATCGCCTCGCACCGAGTCGCGGTGATTCCGGGCGTAGCGTTCGGGGTCGACGAACCGTGTCTGCTGCGCGTGTCATACGGTGCGCTCGACCGCGCGAGCGTGGAGACGGCCGTCGGACGGCTGGTGTCGGCGCTACGGACGTGAAAAAGCCCGCCTGAGCGGGCTTCTTCAGATCGCGAACGAAGCGCGCGGAGACTCAGGTCTTGCGACGACGCGCCATTGCGCCGACCAGCGTGATGCCCGAGAGCATCAGCACCAGCGCGCCCGGCACCGGGATCACCGGCGACGGCGGCACGATGATGGTGCCGTTGCGCACGTTGAAGATGTAGCGGCCGTCGACGTTGCTGTTGAGGCGGTTGCTGATCAGCGCGTTCGGCCCGCCGTCGAGCAGCGCGCCGTTCACCAGCGAGCCGGCGAGCTGGAACGCATCGACGCCATTGCCGGCTGCGAAACCGACGCCCGCCGAGGTGCCCCCGAAGCCGTTCGTCCCACCCGACGCCGATCCCGTTTCCCAGAGAACGCGGTCGTAGTTGAACTCGATGTCGAAATCGCCCGCGGCGACATCGCTGCGTTCGGTCAGCAGCAACTGGAACGAGTTCAGCTTGTCATCTTGCGCGGCGAAGTATCCGACGTTGATGTAGTTGACGCCGAACACCTGGCGGCTGTTCAGCGTGGCCGTGCCGTAGGTCACCAGCGACGAGCCCGCGCCGCGGGTGTCCACATCGGCGAAGAAGGCGGCGATGATCCGGGTCGTCGAGGCCGGCGTGAGGTTGAACGGCGTGAACGTGCTCAGCGGCCCGTTGAACGTGACATTGCCGTTGTTGTTGACATACGTCTGTGTGAACGAGTTGCCGTAGAAGTTCGCGGTGAAGCCGAGGTTGACCAGCCCGGTCGAACCGTCGTCATTGGCAGCCAGCGAATTGCCGGTGAACGATGCGGCATCGCGGATGGCGGCCGCGTGCGCGGTCGTTGCAACGCAGGCGCACAGGGCCAAGACGGCGCCGAGCAGGGATTTGTTGAGGTTCACGGTGTCTCCTTCAAGGAAAAATGGATTCGCGGTTAGGCGCCCACGGAAGCTACCCGGTAGCGCAGGTCTGCGCCAGTGCACATACAAGGCGGACTAGTCCGAATGGACTAGCGCCAAGCTTGCCTTCGTGAGAAAACGCACGCCCAGCTCTCAGGGCTGCGTGGCGTAGCTGGAAACGAATCGTCGATCGATCCGTACCTTCCAGTTCCACAACTGTTCGGCCACCGCGTCGGCGATCGCAGTGCCGAGCAGCGGCGCGCTGGCCGGCCCGCCGACAGCGATGCCGTTGCG
>JACMMK010000162.1 GCA_014379045.1 Burkholderiales bacterium | reverse complement strand
CGCTCGCGCAAGGCGCGGCGCTCGTGGCGCCGACGTGGCGGGGGGAACGCGGGCATCCGGTCGGGTTTCACCGTTGCTTCGGCGCGGAGTTGTCGTCTCTCGCCGGCGACGAGGGGGCGCGCCAGGTGCTCGCCCGTCACCACGCAGCGCTGCAACGGCTGGCGGTTGAAGACCCGGGGGTCGTGCGCGATATCGATACACCGGCAGATCTGGCCGGTGGTACGGGCGACACCGACGGTCGCTGACGGACGCCACGCGACCCCCGTGACGCGCGCCGGTTCGCTTGCTACGATCCCGGCCTCATCCAATCAATCCGGGGGCATCGATGAATCGAGCGTGGCGACGCAAGGCAGCGGTGGCGGTGAGTGGCGCGTGTGCGGTGGTGGTCGTGAGCGCGGGCCTGGGGCTGACCGCCGGCGATGCGTCGGCACAGACGCCGCCGCAGGCGATCGCGTATCGCAAAGGGGGGATGCAGGTGCAGCAGTGGCATCTGCGCACGCTGGTGCAGATGGTCAAGGGGGCCCGCCCCTTCGATTCCGCCCTGTATCTGCGCAACGTCTCGATTCTCGAATCGCAGGCCGCCGCGACGGCCGAAGGCTTCGTTGCGGGCAGCGATAGCGGTGACACCCGCGCGTTGCCGACCGTGTGGTCGGATTCGGCGGGATTCAAGTCGGCGATCGACCGTTTCCAGGCCGAATCGGCGAAAGCGGTCGCGATCGCCAAGGGCGGCGACGAGAAGGCGATGCGCAACCAGGCGTTGGAGATCGCGCGCGCCTGCGACGGCTGCCATGAGAAGTTCCGCAGCAAGTAAAGCGCGCGCGCGGCGTTGCTTTGGATAGGCCGGTGCGGCGAGTGTGCGGTCAGGTCACCACACCAGCGCGTACACCGCGCCGGCGATCAGTGCACCGGCGACAAGTGCGATACCTGCCCCGACGAAACGATACTGCGGATCAGGCGCGCCCGCGGGCAGCGGTTTGCGTCCGGTGAACATCGACAGCGCCAGGTTTTCGCGCAGCACAATCAGGTAATAGAGCACCGCGGCGGTATGCACGCCGCCCAGGATCAGCAGGACGTCGAAGTTCCATTTATGGATCGTCGTCAGCCAATCGCTCGTCTCTTTGCTCACCCAGGCGAAAAACGGACCTTCGGTGATGATGTCGTCGTTCGCGAACAGGCCGGTCGCGCATTGCAGGAGCAGGCTCGCCAGCATCACGACGACCATCCAGCCACCGAGCGGGGTGTGCCCGAGGTAATGCGGCGGACGCCTGCGCAACAGGCCGTTCGCGTATTCGGCTGCCGCCTTCGGGCCATACAGAAAGTGGCTGAAGCGCGCGCTGGTCGAGCCGACCACGCCCCACACGACGCGGAATACCACCAAGGCGAGCAGCGCGGAACCCGACCACATGTGCCAGGTCATCTCGTCGACACCGCCGTTCTTCCCGGTGTACCAGGAGACGGCGAACAGCGCGACGAGCAACCAGTGGAACACCCGCACCGGGATGTCCCACACCCGGGCTTGCGCGGCGCGGGTGCCGTCGCGCGTGGCGCCTGGAGGCGCGGCGGACGCGTCCGCCGAAGTGGACATCGAGGGTGGGGCCGACGGGATCGATGACTTCATCGCGTTTCTCCGAGACAATGGCGCGAAGTCTGCCGCGCTCTGGCCTGCGGTGGCAAGACCCCGACAACACCCCGACAACACCCCCGACAAGAACACGAGCGGCGCGTGCGAAGCGCCGGCCAAGCGCCCAAGGAGGAACAGAATGAGCGAAATGGCACGGGCGCGGCGCGCGACCCGCGAAAGAAGATGTGCGTACGTCTGCACGGCCGCGCTTGCGCTCGTTGCTGCGGCCGCGCCGGCCTCGGCCCAGTCGTGGCCGGCGAAGCCGATCAGGATGATCGTGCCGTTCCCGCCGGGCGGTCCGACCGACATCTTCGGCCGGCTGATGGCCGACGCGCTGTCGCGCCAGCTCGGTACCGCGGTGGTCACCGACAACCGTGCCGGCGCCGGTGGCAACATCGGCGTCGCGATCGCCGCGAAAGCACCGGCGGACGGCTACACGATCTCGATGTTCACCGTCGCCCAGAGCATCGCGCCATCGGTGTTTCCGAAGCTCGAGTTCGACCCGGCGAAGGACTTCGCACCGATCACGCTGATCGCACGCCTGCCGAGCATCCTTCTGGTGCATCCGTCGCTGCCGGTGAAGAACGTCAAGGATCTGGTCGCGCTGATGCAAAAGCGGCCCGGTGCGCTCAACTACGCGTCGACCGGGCCGGGCACCTCGCCGCACATGCTGATGGAGATGTTCCTGCTGATGACCGGCACCAAGGCGGTGCACATTCCGTACAAGGGAGCCGGGCCGGCGCTCGTCGATCAGATGGCCGGCATGGTCGAACTCGCGTTCACCA
Source organism: Burkholderiales bacterium (assembly GCA_014379045.1). GTDB lineage: Bacteria > Pseudomonadota > Gammaproteobacteria > Burkholderiales > CAIKXV01 > CAIKXV01. Next base: position 1,201 of record JACMMK010000162.1, on the reverse strand, counting down.
CCGGTGTCGGCCCATCGCTCGAAGCCGCGCGCAGTGGCAAGCTGCGCGTGCTCGCCGTTTCCACCGCCGAACGCTATGCGGCATTGCCCGACCTGCCCAGCGTGGACGAGGCCGGGGTCAAGGGCTTCGACGGCAGTTCGTGGCAGGCGCTGGTCGCGCCCGCAGGGGTCCCGAAGGAGATCATCGGCCGGTTGAACGCCGAGGCGGTCAAGTGGATCCGCTCGCCCGAGGGCACCGAGCGGATCGCACAGCAGGGCGGCAACCCCGGCGGCAACTCGCCCGAGGAATTCGCGCGTTTCATCCAGGACGAGATCGCTCGCTGGGGCAAGGTCGCCCGCGCGGCGAAGGTCCGCATCGACTGAGGTCGCTGCGCGACCGGACGCCCACGACACTTGAAACTCGCCTTTCGCGCGCTGCGTCATCGCAACTACGCATGGTTCTTCGCCGGCCAGAGCCTGTCGATGATCGGCTACTGGGTGCAGCAGGTTGCAGCCGGTTGGCTGATGTACGAATTGACCGAATCGGCGTTCTCGCTCGGGGTCCTTGCGTTCGTCTCGAACCTGCCGGTGCTGTTGCTGTCGCCGCTCGCCGGGTGGTGGGCCGATCACGCGGATCGGCACCGACTGATGCTCGTGTCGCAGGTGCTCGAAGGGGCGCAGGCGTTGGTGCTGGTCGTGCTGTCCGCAACGGGTCTGATCGAACCGTGGCATCTGATGGCGCTTGGCGCGATGCTCGGGTCGCTGGTTGCGCTCGAACTCGCGGTGCGCCAGACCTTCCTGCTCGATCTGGTCGATGCGAAGCAGGATCTGCCGAGCGCGATCTCGCTGACCGCGACGATGGCGCAGGGCGGCAGACTGATCGGCCCGGCGATCGCCGGCGCGCTGCTCGCAGCGGTCGGTCCGACCTGGTGCTTCGCCTTGAACGCGCTGACGTATCTCGCGGTGATCGGAAGCATTCTGGCGATCCGCGTGCGCACGCAGGCGATTCCCGCGACGCGCGCCCCGATACTCGACGGGTTGCGCGAGGGGCTTGCCTATGCGTGGAACTCGTATCCGATCCGCACGATGCTGATCGCGCTGGCGCTGGTGAGCATGCTCGTCACGCCGTACCAGACGCTGATGCCCGCGTTTGTCGCCGCGGTGTACCCCGGCGACGCGCGCACGCTCGGCGGGCTGCTCGCGCTCTCCGGCGCCGGCGCCTT
>JACMMK010000161.1 GCA_014379045.1 Burkholderiales bacterium | reverse complement strand
TGCCCGGGCGCGATCGCCGAGTGCGCCAGGCCGGCGACAGCGTCGGCCGCTGAATCGGTCATCGTCGGATCAGTGTCGGCGGCAGTCGGCCCGGCGAGCGAAGGATCATGATCGGCTGCAGGACTCACACGACATTATCGCGCAACAATCGCGCACGCGGTCTCGCGCAAGCTGCGACGCGTGCAACGCGACGTTGCGCGTGGGATGCCCACAGGGGATGCACCGCCCATCGGGCCCCACGCCGAAGACGGCACTGCGCCAAAGTCGCGCCGCCCGCAGATTGCCTGAGCCCGAAAATTATGCGAAGGTAGGGCAACGATTCCAACACGACAACCCCGCTACCGCGCATGCGCCTCGTCCATCCGCGGCTTGTCTGTGCAGCACTCCTCGCCTTCGGTTCCGCGTCCGGCTACGCCCAGTCGGCGGAGCAGCCACCCGGCGTGGGCCTGCGCATCGAGACCGACCTCGTCCGCATCCCCATCGAGAACCGTGATGCGGTGCCGGTGTTCGTCGATGCCGACACGATCAGCGGCCGCGGCCAGAACGAGATCCAGGCCGAGGGCAACGCGAGCCTGCGCAAGCGCGGTCAGGTGGTGTTCGCCGATTTCATCCGGCACAACACCACCGACGGCGATGTCAGTGCGCAGGGTAACGTCATCCTCGTGCAACGGCGAAACGAGGTCAGAGGCCCGTATCTGTTCTTCAACCTCGAGCGCGAGACCGGGTTCATGGACAACCCGGTCTACGTGTTGACCGAACTCGGCGGCCGCGGTTTTGCGCGTCGCATGTTCTTCGAGGGCGAAGACCGGTTTCGCGCCGAAGGCGGTCAGTACACCACCTGCGGCCCGGAGAACGAAGACTGGTACATCCGTGCCGATGAACTGATGATCGATCAGGCGCGCAACGTCGGCACTGCACGCAACGCCAGCCTCATGTTCTATGGCGTGCCGATCTTCTATGTGCCGACCTTGTCGTTCCCGCTCGCCAACGAGCGCAAGTCGGGTTTTCTCGCACCGACGCTCTCGGTGTCCGGGCGCAACGGGGTCGAATTCTCCGCGCCCTATTACTGGGCGATCGCGCCCAATATCGACTACACGGTCATCCCGCGCGCCATGGTCAAGCGTGGCTTCCAGATCGGCAACGAGTTGCGCTATCTCGACACGAGTTATCGCGGCGAGGCGCGTTTCGAGGTCCTGCCGTCCGACCGCATCGCGCGCGAAGATCGGTATCTGGCGTCGCTCCAGCACAACCACAACTTCGGGCCCGATCGGTTCGGCGGCAACTGGGCCGGGCTGCTCGACCTTCAGAAGGTCTCCGACGACCTCTACTTCCGCGACCTGGCGACCCGTATCGCAATCACGTCGCAGACCAACCTGCCGCGCGAGGGCCTGCTCGCTCGCGGTGCGACGTGGGGCAGTTTCTTCATCCGCGCGCAGCGCTTCCAGACGCTGCAGGATCCGCTCGCCCCGATCACGCCCCCCTATGCGCGGCTGCCTCAGATGCAGTTGAACGCGACCCAGCTCGATGTCTTTCGCACCGATCTCGGGCTCGCGTCCGAGTACGTGAACTTCTCGCATCCGACGCTCCCCAACGGTCAGCGTCTGGTGGTGAATCCGAACGTGACGCTGCCCCTGCAGACGACTTTCGGCTTCATCAAGCCGAAGCTCGGCCTGCATGCGACCCGCTACCTGATGGACGAGCAGACGACGACGATCGAGAGTGCAACGCGCACGATGCCGATCGTCAGCGTCGACAGCGGCCTCGTGTTCGAACGCGATGCACGCTTCTTCGGGCGCGACGTCACGCAGACGCTCGAGCCGCGACTGTTCTATTCGTACATTCCGTTCCGCGACCAGAGCCGCCTGCCGGTCTTCGACAGCGCGTTGCCCGACCCGAACTTCGTCACGTTGTTCCAGGAGAACCTGTACTCGGGCAGCGATCGCATCGCCGACGCGAACCAGATCACGGCGGGCCTGGTTTCGCGCGCGATCGACCCGGGTGATGGCGCCGAGCGGATCCGCGTCGGCGTCGCGCAGCGCTTCTACCTGCAGGAACTGCAGGTGACGCTGCCGGGCGCGCCGGAGCGCGGACGCTCGCGCTCGGACCTCCTCGGCGCGTTGACCGGTCAACTGTGGCGTGGCTGGATCGTCGACGCTGGCCTTCAGTACAGCACGTCGCTGTCGTCGGTGGAACGCACGATCGCCGGCATACGCTATGCGCCGGAGCCGGGAAAGGTCCTGAACGCGTCATACCGTTATTCGCGCACGCAGCTCGAACAGATCGATGTGTCGGCCCAATGGCGCCTCGGGGGCGGCTGGACCACGCTCGCCCGCTACAACTATTCGCTGCGCGACCGCACGATTCTGGAGGCCCTTGCAGGGTTCCAGTATGATGATGATTGCTGGAGCTTCCGGTTCGTTGCCAACCGTATCGCGGTGGCCACCGAGCAGGCGAACACCGCGTTCTTCATCCAGATCGAACTCGGGGGCCTGTCACGCGTCGGCTCCAACCCGCTGGAGCTGCTTCGGCGCAGCATTCCTGGATATACCGACACCGAGTTGAATCCGACGCGACCGGTGAACGAAATTCCCTATCCACTGCTCTGACCGCGGGCTGTTGCGTTGCATCGGCCACCGGGACCGATCCCTACGTCACCCATCGTCTTCGATATGTTTTTCGCCATGCTCCGTCTCAAGTTGATCGGCAGCCGTCCGCATGCCACCCGAGGTGCCTTGGCTGCCCTGTCGCTGCTGGTCGCGCTCTTGCCCGACGCCCTCATCGCACCCGCCCACGCGCAGTCCGGCACCGCACCGCGCGTGGTGACGGTCGACCGGATCGTCGCGGTGATCAATGATGAGGTGATCACGCAGTTCGACCTCGCGTCTCGCACCAAACTCGCGATCGCCCAGTTGACACGGCAGGGCACCTCGCTGCCTTCGAACGAAGTGCTCGAGCGTCAGGTCCTCGAACGCATGATCGCCGACCGTGTGCAATTGCAGTTGGCACGCGAAACCGGGCTGCGCGTCGATGATGCCCAGCTCGAGAAGATCCTGACCCGGATCGCCGGCGACAACAAGATGACGTTGCCGGAGTTCCGCAACGCGATCGAACGCGACGGATTGCCGTTCAGCCGCTTCCGCGAAGACCTGCGCGACGAAGTGTTGATGACGCGCCTGCGCGAACGCGAAGTCGACGCGCGTATTGTCGTCACCGAGTCGGAGATCGACAACTTCCTGCGCAACCGCTCGGTGCAGCAGGGCGGCGACGACGAACTGAACCTCGCGCACATTCTGGTACGGGTGCCCGAGGGCGCATCGCCTGAGCAACTCGCCGAACGGCGGGCACGCGCCGAGCAGGCGTTGGGACAATTGAAATCGGGCACCGATTTCGCTCAGGTTGCCGCGTCCTTCTCCGATGCGCCCGACGCTCTGAAGGCCGGGGCAATGGGCGCACGCCCGCTCGATCGCTGGCCTGCGCTGTTCGCCGAGGCCTCGAAGCCGCTGCGTGTGGGTGAGGTCAGCAACGTGCTGCGCAGCCCGGCGGGGTTTCACATCATACGTGTCGTCGACCGTCGGGTCGGCGGCACCAGCGTGATCGTGCAGCAGTCGCGCGCGCGCCACATCCTGATCCGCGTCAACGAGCTCACCTCCGAGAACGACGCGCGCAACCGCTTACGCGGATTGAAAGAGCGTATCGAGAACGGCACCCCGTTCGGCGAACTCGCGCGCCTTCACTCCGATGACGGCAGCGCGGCACGCGGCGGCGAATTGGGATGGGTGTTGCCGGGCGACACCGTGCCGGAGTTCGAGCGTGCGATGAGTGCGTTGAAGGTCAATGAAGTCAGCGACCCGATCCGCACCGATTTCGGCATGCACCTGATCCAGGTGGTCGAGCGGCGCACCGAAGATCTGTCGGTCGAGCGCCAGCGGCTCGTCGCGCGCCAGGCGATTCGTGCGCGCAAGGCCGACGAGGCGTATCAGGAGTGGGTGCGGCAGTTGCGCGATCGGGCGTTCGTCAATCTCCGGCTCGAAGACCGCTAGGCGCGGTCACGCCCATGCCGACGATCGCAGTGACCGCCGGCGAACCCGCGGGTATCGGCCCGGACCTGTGTGTCGCACTCGCGGCCGAGCCGCCGCCCGGCGCGCGTATCGTGGTGATCGCCGATCCGGCGTTGTTGTTGGCGCGGGCGTCGACGCTCGGCGCGAGACTCGAGGTCATCGAATGGCAGGCCGACCGTGGCAGTGAGCTGCCGCCGCCCGGAACGCTGCTGGTGGCACCGGTCGCGCTCACGGCCTCGGTCGAACCGGGGCGACTCGATCCGGCCAATGCGCGCTATGTGCTCGAATCGATCGGGCGCGCGGTGCGCGGGTGTTGCGCGCACGAGTTCGACGCGCTGGTCACGGCACCCGTGCACAAGGGCGTGATCAATGATGCCGGCCTGCCGTTCACCGGTCACACGGAGTTGCTCGCCGAACTCACCGGCACGCCTCAGGTCGTGATGATGCTGGTCGGCGGTGGACTGCGCGTCGCGCTCGCCACCACACACCTGCCGCTCAGCGCCGTGCCCGAGGCGATCGAGGTGAATACGCTGACACGAACGCTGACGATCCTCGACCACGCCTTGCGTCGTGAGTTCGGCATCGCGCGTCCGCGCATCCTGGTGGCGGGCCTGAATCCCCATGCGGGTGAGGGCGGTCACCTCGGGCGCGAGGAGATCGACGTGATCGCGCCGGTGATCGCGGCACTGCACGCGGCAGGTATGGACGTGCGCGGACCGTTGCCGGCGGACACCTTGTTCAACCCCGAGCGCCTGCGCGAGTGCGATGCGGTGCTTGCGATGTATCACGACCAGGGCCTCCCCGTGCTGAAGTACGCAAGCTTCGGCGCGGGCGTCAACGTCACGCTGGGGTTGCCGATCGTGCGCACTTCGGTCGATCACGGCACCGCACTCGATCTCGCCGGCACCGGCGGCGCGCACGCGGGCAGCTTGCGCGAGGCGATCGCGTTGGCGGTGGAACTCGCGCG